>NZ_JAFAVV010000049.1 GCF_019242285.1 Bradyrhizobium sp. | reverse complement strand
CCACCACCCAGTACAGCGGGAACAGCGTGATCGCGCACCAGACCGCGCAGCCGAGCGCGACCAGGCGGCGGCTCGATCGCGATAGGCCGGTGAGCGAGGACGGCGTGCTCATCGCCGCTTCTCCAGATGCGGCCGCAACAGCGCGAGGTACGTGACGCCGATGATGGTGATGGCGATCAGGAACAGGAAGCTCAGCGCGGACGTGTAGCCGAGATTGAACTTCTTGAAGCCCTCCTGATAGGCGAACAGCGTCAGGGTCTCGGTGTCCACGCCCGGCCCGCCGCCGGTCATCACGAACACGGTGTCCATGATCTTGTAGCTCTCGATCAGGCGGATGAAGACGACGGCGGCCGAGATCGGCAGCATCATCGGAAAGGTGATGCCCCAGAACTGCTGCCACAGCGTGGCGTTCTCGAGCTCGGCTGCCTCGTAGACGTCCTCGGGCAGCGTCTGCAGGCCGGCGAGCAGCATCAGGATCACGAACGGGGTCCACTGCCAGACCTCGACCGCGATGATGCAGGCGAGCGCCCAATGTCCGTTGGTCAGGAACGGCAGGTTGACCAGGCCGAACTGGCTGAGAAGCTGGTTCAGCGGCCCCATGGTCGGATTGAACATCATGCGCGCGACCAGCGCGACGGCGACCGGGGCGAGCAGCATTGGCAACAGGAACGCGACGCGGAACAATCGCTCGCCCGGCACACGCGCGTTAAGGGCCAGCGCCACCGCGAAGCCGATGGTGTATTGCAGGCCAACGGCGATGAAGGCGATCAGCGTGGTGGTGAGGATCGCGTTCCAGAACCGCGGCTCCTGCAACAGCGTGGCGTAGTTGCCGAGCCAGACCACGCGCGGCGGAATCGGCGGGATCAGGCGATAGCTCAGGAAGCTCGTAGTGAGCGAATAGATCAGCGGAAAGATCGAGATCGCCAGCACGACGAGCACCGCCGGCCAGATGAAGACGTGCTTGATCGGATCGTTCCGCATCATGATCGTTGCGACCCCGCGAGCAGTGCCTCGATCTCGGCACGCTGCGGCATGGCGGGCGCCGTGCCCGGGCGCGTCACCGAGATGCCAGCCGCGGCCGAGCCGAAACGCGCAGCCTCGAGCGGCTCCGCGCCGCTGGCGAGCGCGGCGGCAAAGCCACCGACGAAGGCATCACCGGCGCCGGTGGTCTCCACTACTTTGCCGGCGTCGAATGGCGGCACATGCACCGAACGATCGCTTGCATGGAACAGTGCGCCGCGTTCGCCGAGCGTGATCAGCGCAGTGCCAGCGCCCTTCTTCAACAGCGCGTCGCCGGCGCGGCGCGCGGCGTCGAGGTCGGCGACCGCGATCCCGGTCAGCTCCTCGGCTTCGCTCTCGTTCGGCACCACATAATCGCAGAGCGCGAACATGGCCTCGTCGAATGGCAGCGCCGGCGCCGGGTTGAAGACCGTGATGCAGCCCGCCTCGCGCGCCAGCACGAGCGCGCGGTGCGCCGCATCCGCGGGCTGCTCGAGCTGGGTCACGAACACGCGGGAGGCACGGATCGCGTCCGCCGCGGCATCGATGTCGGCGGGCGACAGGCCCCCGCCCGCACCGGGCACCACGATGATGGCATTGTCGCCGCGCGTCTCGTGCACATAGATGAAGGCAGCGCCAGTCGGGTCGGTCGCGCTCTGGATCACCCGGGGCGTGATGCCCTCGGCCTTCCAGGTCTTCAACGCCAGCTCGCCGAACGTGTCGCTGCCGATCCGCGAGATGAAGCTGACGCGACCACCGGCGCGCGAGGCAGCGACCGCCTGGTTCGAGCCCTTGCCGCCCGGCCCGACCGCGAAGCCCGAGCCCTTGACCGTCTCGCCGATGGCCGGCAGCTTGGCGGCGCGGAAGGCGAGGTCCGCCACGAACACGCCGAGAATGGCGACGCCGTCCTGGCTCATGGTCAGTGCGCTCCGTCCGGCGGGATCACGCCCTTGGTGAACAGGAAGCAGCCGTAGAACCGCCGCTCGCCGGTGGCGATCACGCAATAGGCCGACTTCGCCATCTCATAGAAGGCGTGGCGTTCGACGCCAACCAGCGGCCAGGACTTTCCTTCCGCGCGGTCGATCGCGGCCTGCACCTCCTGCTGCACCGGCGGCACCTCGTTCGGCTGGCCGACGATCTCCATCCGGATCGCGGCATCGTCGACGAAGGTGTCGAGGGGCAGCACCGACAGCACCGCCGCGGTGGCCTCGGCGGCGCTGACATTGTCGATGCGCAGGAGGTCGCCGAACACGGTCTGCCGCGCGATGGAGTCGGCGGGGAAATTGGTGTCGCAGACGACCAGGCGGTCGCCATGGCCCATGGCGCGCAACGCATAGAGCACGTCCGCATTGAGCAGCGGATCGATGTTCTTCAGCATGTTCCCTCCCTCCTTTTTCTCCGGACTATAGCGGTCTGAGTGCGCCCCGGTCACGTGTCTATTCGCCGTAGGGAATCCAGATGTTCTTCACCTGCACCGCGTGACGGAGCAGGATCGGTCCTTCGCTCGACGCAGCGTCGTGCCAGTCGGTCAGCAATCCATGATCAACCAATGTGCGCTTGAGATTCCCGGCCGACAGCTTTTCCGCCACGCTCGACGCCTGCTTCGAGCCGAACACCCAGAGCGCGTCGACGTCGTCATGCTCCGCCAGCACCCTCGTCAGTCCCTCGCGGCTGCCGGTCACGATATTGACCACGCCGGCCGGCACGTCGGAGGTCTCCAGCACCTGGTAGAGATCAGTCGCCGCGAGCGGATGACGCTCGCTTGGAATGACCACCACGCGGTTGCCCATCGCGATCAGCGGCGCCACCAGGCTGACGAACGCGAGCAGCGGCGCCTCGTCGGGACAGGCCACGCCGACCACGCCGATCGGCTCGTGCATGGCGAGCGCGACGCCGCGGAGCGGCGGGGTGTGCACCGCGCCCTCATATTTGTCGGCCCAGGCGCCATAGCTGAACAGGCGCGCGATCGCGGCGTCGACCTCGGCGCCGGCATTCTCGCTGGCTTGGCCCGTCATCACGGCGATACGCGACGCAAATTCGGCGCGGCGCGCCGAGAGGTTCTCGGCGAGGTAATAGAGAATCTGGCTGCGGTTGTGCGCGGTTGCCCTCGCCCACGCCTCGGCGGAACGTGCCGCCGCAACCGCATTGCGAATGTCCTTGCGATTGCCCTCGCCAACCTCGCCGAGCGGCCGCCCCTCCGGCGACAGCACCGTGCGAGAGTAGTTCCCGTCGGGACGCACCTGCTTGCCACCGACGAAGAGTTTCGGCGTGCGGTCG
>NZ_JAFAVV010000024.1 GCF_019242285.1 Bradyrhizobium sp. | reverse complement strand
CAGCTCTTCGCGAAAGAGGCCAATCCCTGTTTCTCCAGGTCGTCTACAACATCTTCAAAGTCGATCCCGATCGCCGCTAAGTCACGGAACACGCTGCGTGCCGCATCGTATGTGCCCTGAACGGCATTGCCCCGAACGCGGCCATGGTCCGCTACGGCATCCAACGTCGCTGCCGGCATCGTATTCACGGTATCCGGCGCCACCAGGTCCACCACATATCGCGTGTCGTCGTAAGCCTTGTCCTTCACGCCGGTTGATGCCCAGAGCAGGCGCTGCATCTGCCCGCCCTGCTCTTGAAGGGCCTGCCACCGTGGGGATCTCAGAGTTTCCTCATAAACCTCGTAGGCGAGCTGTGCGTTCGCGGTCGCTGCCTTGCCCCGGAGCTGGGCTGCCTCGGCCAAGCCGTCGCGCACCATCGCATCGAGCCGCCGGTCGACTTCCACGTCGATCCGACTGACGAAAAAAGACGCCACGCTTTCCAGTCCATCAAGCGACCCGCCGTGGGCCAACCGACGTTCCAGCCCATCAAGGAAGGCCTCGATCACGGCGCGATAGCGCTCGACCGAGAAGATCAGGGTGACGTTGACGGATATGCCCGCAGCCAAGGTCTCGCTGATTGCCGGCAAGCCGGCGAGTGTCGCAGGAATCTTGATGAACAAATTGGGCCGGTCCACCAGCCACCACAGCCCGCGGGCCTCCGCTGCCGTGCGCGCGGCATCCTGAGCGATACGGGGATCGACCTCGATCGACACGCGGCCGTCGCGTCCGCCCGGGCGGGCCGCAACGGGCTGCAGCACGTCGCATGCGGCCCGAACGTCCCATGCGGTCAGCAGCCGCACCGCCTCGCTCACCGCCGTGCCGCGCAACGCCAAGTCGCGCACCTGCTTCTCGTACCCGGACCCGGCACCGATCGCCTTGGCGAAGATGGTTGGGTTGGTGGTGATCCCTACGACACCCCGATGCTCGACTAGCCCGGCCAGCTCGCCCGACTGGATGCGGACGCGGCTGAGATCGTCCAGCCAGATGGATACACCGGCGTCGGCAAGATGGTGCAAGGCGTCGACCATGCTGATGTAACTCCTATGAGGTGGTTTCGTTGGATGCCAGCGGCGACGCCCTAAAACAGGCGAGCAGCGCCGCTGGGCCAGGGTAGACCGCAACGCAGCCACCCTTACGCAGCTCGGCTTCAGTGAAGCCGCCGCAAAGCAGTCCGATCGTGGAAATCCCAGCCTTGCCCGCCGCCGCCGCGTCGTAAGGCGTGTCTCCAATGGCGACAGTCTCTGGGCCCGCCATGCTCAATTTCTTCAAGGCGACCTGGAAAATGTCGGGAGCCGGCTTGGACTGCTCTGCGTCCTCGGACGATGTTGCGACATCGATCAAGTCCCGGGCGCGAGCAATCTCAAGGTAGACTTCGAGCTCGCTGGCTTTGGCGGAAGACGCGATGGCCACCTTCAGACCAGCATCGCGCACCCGCTGCAGCAACTCCGGGACCGCCGAGAACGGCCGCACGAGAGACAGGTACTTCGACTTGAAAAGTTGGCTGCGCCATTCTTCCATTTCCTTGCCGTGATCTCTCTGTTCGGCTTCGGAGAGGAACACGGGAACAAGTTGATCACCGCCTTTGCCAATCTGGCTGCGGCACTCTTCGAAGGTCACATGATGGCCGAAGCGTTCAAGCGCTTCCTGCCAAGCGCCGGCGTGAAAGTCGACGGAATCGACGAGTGTTCCATCCACGTCAAAAATGGCGGCCTTAGGCATGAGAATTCCAATTCCGACTGTTAAGTTTGGGTGGGACTTCGCCTATCCAGCATGGATCGAGTAACCGTCCGCTGCTTGCAGACTGTCATGGGCGGCCCGTACGACCGCTGCAGTCGTGATGCCGAATTTGTCGTAAACGTCAGCAATCTTCCCAGACTCGCCGAACCCGTCCATCCCGACAAAGCGGCCATGGAAGCCGAGATATCGATCCCAGCTCATCCGCACTGCTGCTTCGACCGCCACGCGCGCGAGAGCGTCGCCGAGCACGGTCCGTTGATAAGCGGTGTCTTGCTCGCCGAAGATCCGCGCGCATGGCACGGATACGACAGCGGTCGGCACGCCTTCATCCTGCAAGACGGTACGCGCCTGCACGGCCAAATGCAGTTCGGAGCCTGTGGCCATAAGGGTCAGCTTGCGTGCGCCGCCATCTGCTTCCAGCAAGACATAGGCGCCCCGGGCTGACTTGTTCTCCGTGCCCGCCCCACGCCGCAGCAGCGGCATCGGTTGACGAGACAGCGCCAACAGCGCCGCGCGCCGCGGGTTGTCCAGGACGTTCTCCCAGCATTCTGCGGTCTCGACCGCGTCGCCAGGCCTGTAGACGGCCAAATGCGGGATGGCCCGGAGAGCCGATAGGTGCTCAACCGGCTGGTGGGTCGGCCCGTCCTCGCCGAGCCCGATGGAGTCATGGGTCATGACGAAGATCGTGCGGATGTCCATCATCGCCGCGAGACGGATGGCCGGGCGGCAGTAGTCCGAGAAGCACAGGAAGGTCCCGCCGTACGGGATCA
>NZ_JAFAVV010000622.1 GCF_019242285.1 Bradyrhizobium sp. | reverse complement strand
AGGCACGCCCAAGTCGCTCGATGTCGATCACGCCACCAAAGAGACCGTGTCGACCTTCCCGAACGGCTGCCATGTCGCCGAGGTCGAGATCGATCCCGACACCGGCGTGGTCAGGATCGTGCGCTACACCGGGGTCAATGATTTCGGCACCATCGTCAATCCGATGATCGTGGCCGGGCAGTTGCACGGCGGCGTCGCCCAGGGCATCGGCCAGGCGCTGATGGAAGAGGTGAGCTACGACACGAGCGGGCAGCCGATCACCGGCTCGTTCATGGACTATGCCATGCCGCGCGCCGAGGACATCCCGCCGATCGAGGTCGGCGACCATCCTTCGCCCGCGAAATCCAATCCGCTCGGCACCAAGGGCTGCGGCGAGGCCGGCTGCGCCGGCAGCCTCGTATGCATCGTCAACGCGGTGATCGACGCGCTGTCGGAACACGGCATCAAGCACATCGACATGCCGATCACGCCGGAAAAGATCTGGCGCGCGATCCAGGAAGCAAAGGCGAAGGCGGCGTAAATCGAGGTGGCGTAGGTAGGCACGCCGTCTCCCCACCACCGCTGTCGTCGCCCGGCTCGAGCGGGCGACCCAGCATTCCAGAGACACCTCGATTCGATCACTGCCGTCTCCGGAATGCTGGATGCCCGCTTTCGCGGGTATGACGGTGTGCCTTGCTGCCTACGCCGCGGCCTGCTCGCGCGGCTGATAAATCGCGATGTGCCAGCAATGCGCCAGCGGCGTCGTGCCGTTGGCGACCACCAGCGCGTCGAGCTCGACGAAGCGATGGCCCTTCTTCTCGTAATTGCCGACCACCTTGGCGCGCACGGAGAGCACGTCGTCGCGCTTCGCGGCGGAGAGAAGCTGCATGCGGCTGCCGACGTGAATCCAGGGGCCGAGGATGGCGTTGTCGACCAGCGCCTTGTTCATCATCCGTTGCAGCAGCGCCGGATGGCCGAGCCCCTCGCGCGCATAGATCGGATCGGTCTCGTGGATGTCCGCGAGATACTGTGTCGCCGCCTCGCCGGCCCAGTCGCGCGGCATGGTGCCGAGCCATTTGCCGATCTCGTAGGACGTGGCATCGACCGGGCGACGCTGGCTCGCCGGCGGCCTATCGGCGAAATCCGCGAGCGAAACGGCCGGCGCCGATTCCGGCAGCGACGCGCTGCCGCTGGCGCAAAGCTCGCTCTTGCTTTCGACCTCGATCACGAGGCCTGCCTCGCTCTCGACGGCCCTGACCTCGGCGATCTCGCCGTCATAGACCGGCTTCAGGAACCGCGCCTCGATCAATCCGCGTTCGAGGAAGGCGCGGCCCCATCGCGCGACCGGCAGGTGCAGCATGTAGGCGATGACGTCGACGCCGGGCACGAGCCCGCCGGAGAAGCCGTATTTCCGCGCCACCGTGTCGTCGTGGATCTTGTTCTCGGAATGCTTCGAGGTGTTGTAGGCCTCGATGCGATGGGGTTCGAGCCGGCTGGACATGCCCGTTTCCTCGGTTTTCGCGGTATTCTTCCCGTCGATCGTAGCGGCACGGAACGCGCTGGCAAGGCCGTCGTTCGGCTCGCAATTTTCCGCCCGATGGAGTACATGCGACACCATCGAAGCCGCCTGAAGCAATGACGGAAAAACCCCACACAACCCGCATCTATGTCGATGCCGACGCCTGCCCGGTGAAGGACGAGATCTATCGCGTCGCGATCCGCCTCGGCGTGCCCGTCAGCGTGGTCGCCGGCAGCTTCATTCGCGTGCCGCAGGATCCCCTGATCGAACGCATCGCGGCCGGTTCCGGCATGGACGCCGCCGACGACTGGATCGCGGAGCGCGCCCGCCCCGGTGACGTCGTGATCACCGCGGACATTCCGCTGGCCAGCCGCTGCGTCAAGGCCGGCGCCGAGGTGATCGCGCCGAACGGCAAGCCGTTTTCCGAACAGTCGATCGGCATGACGCTCGCGATGCGGAACCTGATGACCGATCTGCGGGCGTCGGGTGAGATCACCGGCGGGCCGAGATCGTTCTCGCCGCGCGACCGCTCGACCTTCCTGTCGACGCTCGACCAGACCATCCGCCGCCTCCAGCGCCGCCGCGCCGAGCCGGCAGCAACGAGCCAGGATTGACGCGATGGCGCCACCGCTGATCCAGCTCAAGGACATCGCGCTGACCTTTGGCGGCACCCCGCTGCTCGCCGGCGTGGAATTGTCGGTCTCGCCGTCCGAACGGGTCTGCCTGATCGGCCGCAACGGCTCCGGCAAGTCGACGCTGCTCAGGATCATGGCAGGCGCCGTCGAGCCCGACCGCGGCAGTCGCTTCGTGCAGCCGGGCGCGACCATCCGCTATCTGCCGCAGGAGCCGGATTTCGTGGGCTACGCGACCACGCTCGCCTATGTCGAGGCCGGCCTCGGCCCCGGCGACGACCGTCATCCCGCGCGCTATCTCCTCGAGCAGCTCGGCCTCACCGGCGACGAGGACCCCCAAAACCTCTCCGGCGGCGAGGCGCGGCGCGCAGCGCTGGCGCGGGTGCTGGCGCCCTCGCCCGATATTCTGCTCCTGGACGAGCCGACCAACCATCTCGACCTGCCGACCATCGAATGGCTGGAGAGCGAGCTCGACGGCAGGCGCAGCGCGCTGGTGCTGATCAGCCACGATCGCCGCTTTCTCACCAACCTGTCGCGGGCGACCGCCTGGCTCGACCGCGGCCAGATCCGGCAGATCGACCGCGGCTTTGCGGCGTTCGAATCCTGGCGCGACGAGGTGCTGGCGGAAGAAGAGCGCGAGCAGCACAAGCTCGATCGCAGAATCGTCAACGAGGAGCACTGGCTGCGCTACGGCGTCTCCGGCCGCCGCAAGCGCAACGTGAAGCGGCTCGGCAATCTGCACGCGCTGCGTGACGCGCGGAAGAATTATCGCGGCAGCGCCGGCAGTGTCGCGCTCGCCGCGGCCGAGGCCGAGAAGTCCGGCCGGCTGGTGATCGAGGCGAAAGGCATCTCCAAGGCCTATGGCGAACGCAGGATCGTCGATGATTTTTCGATCCGCATCCAGCGCGGCGACCGCATCGGCATCGTCGGGCCGAACGGCGCCGGCAAGACCACGCTGGTCAATTTGTTGACCGGCGGCGATGCGCCGGACAGCGGCACGGTGCGGCTCGGCGCCAATCTGGAGATGGCGACGCTGGACCAGCACCGCGAAAGCCTCGATCCGAAGTCGACGCTGGCGGAGGCGCTGACCGGCGGCCGCGGCGACCATGTCTTGGTCGGCGGCAAGCCGAAGCATGTCGCAAGCTACATGAAGGATTTTCTGTTCGCCCAGGAGCAGATCCGCACGCCGCTGGAGGTGCTGTCCGGCGGCGAGCGCGGCCGGCTGATGCTGGCGAGGGCGCTGGCGAAGCCGTCCAACCTGCTGGTGCTGGACGAGCCGACCAACGATCTCGATCTCGAAACCCTCGACGTGCTCGAGGAGATGCTCGGCGACTACGAGGGCACGGTGATCCTGATCAGCCACGATCGCGATTTCCTCGACCGGGTCTTGACTTCGGTGATCGCGCCCGATGGCAACGGGAAGTGGATCGAATATGCCGGCGGCTACAGCGACATGCTGGCGCAGCGCGGCGCCGACCTGAAGCGCGGGGCGGCCAGGGCGCCAGCGCCTGAGAAGCTGGAAGCGAAAGCCTCGGCTTCGGCCGCCGCGCCCAAGCGGCGGCTCAGCTTCAACGAGAAGCACGCGCTGGAGACCTTGCCAAAGACCATCGCCAGATTGCAGGCCGATATCGGCAAGCTGCAACGCGGGCTTGACGATCCCGACCTCTACCGCAAGGATCGCCAAAAGTTCGAAGAGACCTCGACCGCCATCGCCACGGCGCAGCAGGAGCTTGCCGCCGCCGAGGATCGCTGGCTGGAGCTCGAAGTGCTGCGCGAAGAGATTGAACAGGCCTGAACCATGACCACGCCCCTCGCCGCCAAGATCGCCCGCGACTATGGCACGCCCTGCGCCGTCATCGACATGGACAAGGTCGAGCGCAACATTAGGCGCGTGCAGGCCGCCTGCGATGCCGCCGGCATCGCCAACCGGCCGCACATCAAGACCCACAAGAGCCCGCTGCTCGCGAGGATGCAGGTCGACGCCGGCGCCAGGGGCATCACCTGCCAGAAACTCGGCGAGGCCGAGGTGATGGCGGAAGCCGGCATCGACGACATCCTGATCTCCTATAACCTGCTCGGCGAGGAGAAGATGGCCCGGCTCGGCGCGCTGCAGGCCAGGGCCAACATGACGGTCGCGGCCGACAACCCGACCGTGATCGCCGGCCTGCCGAAGGCCGCCGAGCTGTCCGGCCGGCCGCTGTCGGTCGTGATCGAATGCGACACCGGGCGCAAGCGCGCCGGCGTCGAGACGCCGGCTGAGGCGGTCGCGCTGGCGCGCCAGATCGCGCAATCGAAGGGGCTCGCCTTCGCGGGCTTCATGCTGTACCCGACCGAAACCGGCTGGGCGGAGGCGCAGCAATTCTACGATGCGGCGCTGGCCGGGGTGCGCGAGCTCGGGCTCGACGCCAGGATGGTGTCGACCGGCGGCTCGCCCAATCTGAAGAACCTCGGCAAGCTGAAGGGTGCGACCGAGCATCGACCGGGCACCTACATCTACAACGACCGCATGCAGGTCGCGGCCGGCGTCGCGGGCTTCGACGATTGCGCGCTCAACATCTATTCCACCGTGGTCAGCCGGGCCGCGCCCGAACGCGGCATCCTCGATGCCGGCTCGAAGACGCTGACCTCGGATTCCGGCGGCGGGATGGACGGCTACGGCCTGATCCTGGAGCATCCCGAGGCCAGGATCGCGCGCTTCGCCGAGGAGCACGGCTTCCTCGACCTCTCCCGCAGCAACACGCGGCCGAATGTCGGCGACGTCGTGCGCATCGTACCGAACCATGTCTGCGTCGTCGTCAACATGATGGACGAGGTGGTGATGGTACGCGGCGAGGAGATCGTCGGCGTGCTGCCGGTCGCGGCACGGGGGAAATTGCGGTGAGCGCCGTGGGGTGGGCAAAGCGGCCTCTTGCGCCAACGCCCGACACAACAAGACAGAAGCGTGCCCACCATTCCAGAGCGATGCTGCCGAAAGAATGGTGGGCACGACGCTTTGCGTCTTAGCCCACCCTCCTGTCTACGGCTTCAGCCACTTCAACACCCCCTTCCCCGCCGCGGCGCCGGTGGCAAAGCACGCCTGCAGGAGATAGCCGCCGGTCGGCGCTTCCCAGTCGAGCATCTCGCCGGCGGCAAACACACCGGGCAGACGGCACAGCATGTAGTCGGCATCGAGCTCATCGAGCGCGATGCCGCCGGCGCTCGAGATGGCGCGCGCCATCGGCGCCGGGCCGGTGAGCGTGACCGGCACGGCGCTGACGAGGCGCATCAGCTCGGCCGGCGACAGCGACGACAAGGGCGTGCTGGCCGTCACCGCCGCCTCCTGCAACAACCCGATCGCCACCGGCGAGAACTGCGCCTTGCGCAGGAAATTGGCCAGCGACTGCTTGCCGCGCGGCGCAGACAGCCGCGCCACCAGCTCGATGGCGTCGAGATCGGGCCGCAGCGCGATGTGCAGCGTGGCGGCTCCCAACCGCGCGATCGCCTCGCGCAGCTCCGCCGACAGCGCATAGATCGCACCGCCTTCGATCCCGCTTCGCGTAATCACGGCCTCGCCGAGCGCGCGATGGGTGCCGAATTTCAGCTCGACGCCTTTGAGCGGCTGGCCCTCAAAGCGGTCGCGAAAGAACCCCGTCCAGGCGACCGTGAAACCGCAATTTGCCGGCCGCAACGGCGAGATCGCGACGCCCCTGGCGGCAAGCGCGTCGGTCCACACGCCATCCGAGCCGAGCCGCGGCCAGCTCGCGCCGCCCAGCGCCAGCACGGTCGCGCGGGTCGCGACGGTGCGCTGGCCATGCGGCGTCTGAAAGCGCAGCCCGCCATAGCCGTCCCAGCCGGTCCAGCGGTGGCGAAACGTGAACTGCACGCCCGCCGCATCGAGCCGACGCAGCCAGGCCCGCAGCAACGGCGAGGCCTTCATCGCCGTCGGAAACACCCGCCCGCTCGAGCCGACGAAAGTCGATTGCCCCAACTGCTCGGTCCATTGCCGCAGGCGATCCGGCGCCAACGCGCTGATCGCACCCGCGAGCCGAGGCGCCGCCTCGCGGTAGCGCGCCAGAAAGGCCGGCAACGCCTCGCTGTGGGTCAAGTTGAGCCCGCCGCGCCCGGCCATCAGGAACTTGCGCCCGGCCGACGGCATCGCATCGAAGACGGTGACCTGGGCACCGCCCTGGCTGAGCACTTCCGCCGCCATCAGCCCGGCGGGGCCGGCGCCAATCACGGCAACGTCGATCTGGGAAAGGGACATGCTCAGGAAGGGACTTGGCGCGAATTCGCGGGGAGAGTGTTTCGCGCCACAATCCCGGATCGATGCGGCTAAAGCTTGATGCCGGCGCGCGCCGCGGCCTGCGCGAGATATTTCTGCGTCTGCTGGAACGCGCCTTCCAGCGCCCGCGCCTTCGACATGTCGCTGATCTCGGCGAAGTGCGCCGCGACCGCATCCGGCGTCCATTCCGTTTCCGGCAGGTTGATGCCCTCGCTCTCCAGTACCTGGATCACCGCGAACGAGCCGGCGCCGGCGCCCATGATGGTGCGCGTCGGCGCATCTTCGCTCAGGAGATACTCCACCGCCGGCGTGATCGCCTCGGGCCTCATGAGTTGCTGGGCCTGCGGCTGCAGCAGCTCCTCGGTCATCCGCGTCGCCGCGGTCGGCGAGACGGTGTTGACGCGCAAATCATACTTGCGGCCCTCTTCGGCGAGCACGTTCATCAGCCCGATCATGCCGGACTTCGCCGCGCCGTAATTGGCCTGGCCGAAATTGCCGTAGAGGCCGGATGACGAGGTCGTCAGCACGATGCGGCCATACTTGCGCTCGCGCATGCCGTCCCACACTGCCTTGCAGCAGTAGAAGCTCCCGACCAGATGCACGTCGAGCACCTTCGCGAAATCGGACGCCTCCATCTTGCCGAACGACTTGTCGCGCAGGATGCCGGCATTGGCGCAGAGCAGATCGACGCTGCCCCACTCGCTGGTTGCGCGGTCGACCATCGCCTTGACCTGCGCGAAGTCGGAGACATCGGCGCCGTCGGCCATCGCGACGCCGCCCGCCCTGCGGATCTCCTCGACCACCGCCTCGGCGGCACTCAGCGATCCACCGCTGCCGTCGCGCGTGCCGCCGAAATCATTGACTACGACCTTGGCGCCGCGGCCGGCGAGTCCCAGCGCATGCGCGCGGCCGAGGCCATTGCCCGCGCCGGTCACGATGGCGACGCGTCCGTCAAATCTGATCGTCATATGTCCACTACCATCTCTTTCTTCCTTCTCCCCTCGTGGGAGAAGGGTAGGAAAACATCACGCGAAATAGATCAAACCGATCCAGTCGGCAACCAGCGCCGGCTTGTCCTCGCCCTCGATCTCGACGGTGACATTGGTGCGCGACTGCAATTCCTTGGGCTTGCGCAGCCTGGCTTCCGCCAGCACGAAGCGGCCGCGGACGCGTGAGCCGGCGCGGACCGGTGAGATGAAGCGCAGCTTGTCGAAGCCGTAGTTCACGCCCAACGTGGTGCCTTCGATGATGGGCATCACTTCGTAGGACATGATACTCATCAAGGACATGGTGAGGAAGCCATGCGCGATGGTGTTACCGAACGAGGTCTCGCGCTTGGCGCGCTCCGGATCGACATGGATGAACTGGTGATCCTCGATCACGTCGGCATAGAGGTTGATGCGGTTCTGATCGACCAGATGCCAGGAGGACACGCCGATCTCCTGGCCGACCATGCCCTGGTAGGTTGCCAGCGATACCGGCGGCTTCTTCCAGACCTCGTTCATCTCTACTGCCCCGCCTCGCCCGCCTGCGCCTTCAGCTCCGGAAAATCCTCTTCGCGGAATTCGTGGCCGCGCAGCGCATCGGTGCGGTTGTCGTCGTGCTCGAGCCGGCGCAACTGTACACGGCGGATTTTCCCCGAGATCGTCTTCGGCAATTCCTTGACCAGCTCGACGCGACGGATGCGCTTGAACGGCGCGAGGCGCGCCTGGAGATGCCTGAAGATCGACAGCGCGGTCTCTCGCGAATGGTCGACACCGCCGACCAGGAGGATGTAGGCCTTCGGGATCGCGAGCCGGATCGGATCGGGGCTGGGCACGACCGCGGCCTCCGCCACCGCTTCATGCTCGATCAGGATGCTTTCCAATTCGAACGGGCTGATCCGGTAGTCCGAGGACTTGAAGACATCGTCGGAGCGGCCGACGAAGGTGAGGTAGCCCTCGTCGTCCGCAAACACCACGTCGCCGCTGCGATAGACGTCGCCATCGGCACCAACCAGCCTACCATGCTCATCCTGATAGCCCTGCATCAGACCCGCCGGACGGTCCGCTCCGAGCAGCAGCGTCACCTCGCCCTCGTTGGCGACATTGCCGTCGTGATCGGTGATCTGCACGCGATAGCCCGGCAGCGGCCGGCCCATCGAGCCGACCTTCACCTGCTGCCCCGGCGAGTTGCCGACCATCGCGGTGGTCTCGGTCTGGCCATAGCCGTCGCGGATGACGAGGTTCCAGGCGGCGCGGACCTGATCGATCACCTCTGGATTGAGCGGCTCGCCGGCGCCGCAGACCTCGCGCAGGCTCACCTTGAACTCCGACAGCTTCTCCTGGATGAACAATCGCCACACCGTCGGCGGCGCGCACAGCGTGGTGACGCCGCAGCGCGCGATGGTGCCGAGCAGGCCCTTGGCATCGAAGCGCGGCTGGTTGACCACGAACACCGTGGCGCCGGCATTCCAGGGCGCGAAGAAGCAGCTCCAGGCGTGCTTGGCCCAGCCTGGCGAGGAGATGTTGAGATGCACGTCGCCCGGCTGCAGGCCGAGCCAGAACATGGTCGACAGCGCGCCGACCGGATAGCTGTGCTGGCTGTGCCGGACCAGTTTTGGCTTCGCGGTGGTGCCTGAGGTGAAATAGAGCAGGATCGGTTCGTCGGCATGGGTGGGCCCATCGGGCGCGAACGTCTCGGGATGGTTGACCGCCTCATCGAACGACAGCCAGCCTTCCGGCACCGGATTGGCGTCGACCACGATCCGGACCAGATCGCCGCGAAGGTTGGCGAACTTCGCCGCCTGGTCCTGGGCGGCGATCACCACCTTGGCGCGGCCGCGATCGATGCGGTCCTGCAATTCGTCCGGCGTGAGCAGCGTGGTCGCGGGGATCACGACGACGCCGAGCTTCATCGCCGCCAGCATGGTCTCCCACAGCGGCACGACATTGCCGAGCAAGAGCAGGAGATGATCGCCGCGCCTCAAACCTTGCGCCCGCAGGAAATTGGCGACCTGGTTGGAGCGGCGCGAGAGCGTGGTGAAGGATAGTTTCGACTCCCGGCCACCGGCATCGACGATCCAGAGCGCCGCGCGGTCCTTGCTGTCGGCGTTGTGCGCGAGCTCGGCGTCGAACCAGTCCAGCGCCCAGTTGAAGGGCGCGGGATCGGGCCAGCGGAAGCCCTTCACCGCCGCATCGTAATCATTCCGATTTCTCAGAAGAAAGGCGCGGGCGTCCTGGAATGTGGTCATCGCTATTTTCCTGCGAGACTGCGGATGTGATTGATGATTCCCGAAAAATCGACGCCGCCATGGCCGGCGGCGTCGAACGCCCTGTAGATCTCCTGCGCGTGCCGGCCGAGCGGGGTTGCCGCGCCCGAGGCATGGGCCGCATCCTGCGCCAGCGTGAGATCCTTGACCATCAGCGCGGAGGCGAAGCCCGGCTTGTAGTCGTTGTTGGCGGGCGAGGCCGGCACCGGTCCCGGCACCGGGCAATAGGAGGTCAGTGCCCAGCACTGGCCGGACGAGGTCGAGGCGACGTCGAACAGCGCCTGGTGCGACAGCCCGAGCTTCTCGGCGAGCGTGAAGGCCTCGCCGACCGCGATCATGGAGACGGCGAGGATCATGTTGTTGCAGATCTTGGCCGCCTGCCCCGCGCCTGCGCCACCGCAATGCACGATCTTCTTTCCCATCTTCTCCAGCACGGGCTTTGCCGCCGCGAACGATATCTCGTCGCCGCCGCACATGAAGGTCAGGGTCGCGGCTTTGGCGCCGCCGGTGCCGCCGGACACCGGCGCGTCGACCGAGCCGATGCCGTGCTTCGCCGCCAGCGCATGCGCCTGTTTGGCGCTTTGGACGTCGATGGTCGAGCAGTCGATGATCAGCGCGCCTTTGGTCATCGCGGGAACGACGTCGCTCCAGACCGCGAGCACGTGCTTGCCGGCCGGCAGCATGGTGATGACGACCTCGGCGCCCTCGACAGCGGCGGTCGCGCTTTCGGCGACCGTGGCGCCGTCGCTTTTGGCCTGGTTGCGCAGCCCTTCGACCAGATCGAAGGCGACGACCTTGTGGCCGGCCTTGACCAGATTGGCGGCCATCGGCCCACCCATGTTGCCGAGGCCGATGAATCCGATCGCTGCCATCCTGCTTCCTCCGCTTTTTCTATTTCGTTGGGAACGTCAACTCGTCCGCGCCGATCTCGGCGAAATACGGCGCCAGCATCTCCGGCGTCACATCCTCGATACGCGGCGGCGACCATTTCGGATTGCGGTCCTTGTCGATCACCGCGGCCCGCACGCCCTCGCGGAAATCGTCGCTGGCAAATACCTCCAGCGCGGCACGATACTCCCGCACCAGGCATTCTTCCAGCGAGGAGGCATGACGCGCCAGCCGGAGCAGTTTCAGGGTGACCACCATGCCGCGGGGCGACTTCTCGCCGAGTGTCTTGAGTGTCGACTGCGCGAGCTCGGAGCTGTCGCGCGTCAGCGCTTTGACGATATCCTCCAGCCGATCGTGCCCGAACCAGGCATCGATCTGGGGCTGCAGCGCGGCCACCGGCCCGGCCTTCTCGCCGGTGGCAAAACCGTCGATCAGGGCCTGCACCTCGCTGGAGAGCGTGTCGGGACGCACGCTGGTGAGGACGTCGCGCAGCGCCGGCCACCTGGTCGACGGCACCACCGCATCGGCAAAGCGCGCGTGGATCGCGTCGGGGCCGTTCATGGTCTGCCCGGTGAGGCCGAAATAGGTGCCGATCTCGCCCGGCGCATGCGAGAGCAGCCAGGTGCCGCCGACATCGGGAAAGAAGCCCAAGCCCACTTCCGGCATCGCGAGCTTGGTACGCTCGGTGACCACACGGTGGCGGCTGTGCGCGGACAGGCCGACGCCGCCGCCCATGACGAGACCATCCATGAACGCGACATAGGGCTTCGGGTACTTCGCGATCCGTGCGTTCATCACGTATTCCTGCCGCCAGAATCGCTTGCCGAGATCGCCGCCGGCGCGCGAGCTCTCGTAGAGCCCGCGAATGTCGCCGCCGGCGCACAGCCCACGCTCGCCGGCGCCTTCGAGCAGCACCAGCGCCACCGCGGGGTCCGTTTCGAACTGATCCAGCGCGCGGTCGATTCCCTCGGACATTTCCAGCGTCATCGCGTTGATGGCCTTGGGCCGGTTCAGCCGGATGATGCCGGCCGAGCCTTCGCGCCGGACGATCAGATCGGGTTCGGGCGCGGCCAAGTTCATCGCGCCCCCTCGATCAGCTTGCGCGCCACGATCAATCGCATGATCTCGTTGGTCCCTTCCAGGATCTGGTGCACGCGCAAATCGCGCACGATCTTCTCGATGCCGTATTCGCTGAGATAGCCGTAGCCGCCATGCAGTTGCAGCGCCTGGTTGGCGACCTCGAAGCCGACATCGGTGCCGAAGCGCTTGGCCATCGCGCACAGCATGGTCGCGTCATGGTCCTTGCGGTCGAGGGCCGCGGCCGCGCGCCACACGAAGGTGCGCGCCGCCTCCAGCTCGGTCGCCATGTCGGCGAGGCGGAATTGCAGCGCCTGGAATTCGTCGAGCCGCTTGCCGAACGCCTTGCGCTCTCTCATATAGGCCAGCGCCTTGTCGAGCGCATTTTGTGCTCCACCAAGAGAACATGCCGCGATGTTGACGCGGCCGCCGTCGAGCCCGGCCATCGCGATCTTGAAGCCGATGCCCTCCTCGCCCAGGAGGTTGGCGACCGGCACGCGCGCATTCTCGAAGATCACCGCCCGCGTCGGTTGCGCGTTCCAGCCCATCTTGCGCTCGTTGGCGCCGAGCGACAGCCCGGGCGTATGCGCCGCCTCGACCACCAGGGTCGAGATGCCGCCGGGGCCCTCGTCGCCGGTGCGGACCATCACGACATAGAGGTCGCCGCCGCCGGCACCCGAGATGAACTGCTTCTGGCCGTTCAGCAGGTAGTGGTCGCCGTCGCGCACCGCGCGGGTGCGGAGCGCCGCGGCGTCCGAGCCGGAGCCCGGCTCGGTCAGGCAGTAGCTCGCGAGCAGATCCATGGTGCAGAGCCGCGGCAGCCATTGCCGGCGCTGGGCGTCGTTGCCGAACGCGTCGATCATCCAGGCCGCCATGTTGTGGATCGAGATGAAGGCCGACACGGTCGGGCAGCCCTGCGCCAGCGCCTCGAAGATCAGCGCCGCGTCGAAGCGCGTCAGCGCCGAGCCGCCGACATCGTCGCGGATATAGACGCCGCCGATGCCGAGCTTGGCCGCCTCGCGCATCACGTCGACCGGGAAATGCTTCTCCTCGTCCCAGCGGATCGCATGCGGCGCGATCTTCTCCGCCGCGAACGCCCGCGCCATGTCGCGAACCGCGATCTGGTCCTCGTTCAGCGTGAAGTGGGTCATGAGAGATGCCCGCGCCGAATCGCCGACCCGTAGGGTGGGCTAAGCTTCGGCCGAAGCTCGAAGAGCGAAGGCGGAAGCGTGCCCACCATTCCGAGCCATGCTGCCGATAGGCGGTGGGCACGGCGCTCCGCGCGATGCGTGGCATCGTCGCGTCGCGCCTTAGCCCACCCTACAGAACCTCTCTGCATCGCGCGGCTCACGTCATCGTCGGGATCGAGAACTCGGCGCCCTCCTTGACGCCGGACGGCCAGCGTGAGGACACCGTCTTGGTCTTGGTGTAGAAACGGATCGAATCCGGGCCGTGCTGGTTGAGGTCGCCGAAGCCCGACTTCTTCCAGCCGCCGAAGGTGTAATAGGCGATCGGCACCGGGATCGGCACG
>NZ_JAFAVV010000474.1 GCF_019242285.1 Bradyrhizobium sp. | reverse complement strand
GTAGTCGCGGCCCATCTCCAGTGCGCGGTCGGCGCCGCCGACCTGCTCGAACGCTACCAGCACCGCGGCGCGGTCGAGCACCCGGGTGAGGATGCTCCAGCCCTCGTCGGCACGGCCGAGCGGCTCGGCCTTGACGTTTCTGAACGTCACCTCGGCCTGGCCGCGGGTCGGATCGACATTGGTGAGATCCTTGGGCTCGACGCCCTCGCTCTTCATGTCGACCAGGAACAGCGCGATGTCGGTCTCGCGCCCGCTCGATCCGGTCCGCGCTGCAACGATGGCGAAATCGGCGATCGCACCGTCCGGCACCGGCTTCTTGACGCCGCTCAGCGTGCCGCCGCCGGCGGTGAGCTTGATCGCTTCCGGCGACGGATTGCCCTTGCCCTCGAACAGCGCCAGCGTGCCGATCGCCTCGCCCTTGGCGATCAGCGGCAGCCATTTCTGCTTCTGCGCCTCGGTGCCGGCGAGCAGCAGCGCCTCGGCCGCGAGATAGACCGTGGAGGAGAACGGCACCGGCGCCAGCGCCCTGCCCATCTCCTCCGCGACCACGCAGAGCTCGAGATGGCCGGCACCGGCGCCGCCATATTCTTCGGGGATCGCGACACCGAGGAAACCCAGCTCGGCGAGCCCCTTCCACAACTCCTTGTCATAGGGCGACTTGCCGTCGAGCACAGTGCGCACCGCTTTCGGCGGACACTTCTCGGCAAGGAACTTTCGCGCCTGATCGCGGAGCTGCTTCTGGTCGTCGGAGAAATCGAAGTTCATGGCGTCACCTCATATTCGATGTCATTCCGGGGCGCACGCAGCGCGAGCCCAGAATCCATACTCCCGATGGTGGTCATGGATTCCGGGTCTGGCCGTTCGGGCCATCCCGGAATGACCGTGTAGAGAGAGTTGGTGCTCATCGCAGCACGATCACGTCTTCGGCCGGCCGTTCGGCATAGAGCCGTTCCACCAGCGCGGCGCGGCGCTCGAGGCCCGCGCGCTGGTTGATGTAGCCCTTGTCGGTCAATTCATTGCCGTCGATCGAGGGCGGCTCGACCATCAGCATCGCCCGCGCGATCCGCAGGCTGCTCGCGCCTTCGGCGGCCGCATTATGCGCCTCCAGGCCACGCTTGACGCAGGCGATCACGGCGGGATGCTTGACGACTTCTTCGAACGACGCGTCGGGATTGCCGACGAGCTGCCGGCAGGCGTGCAGGTTCGGCCACGCCAACAGCCCGACATAGGGGCGATCCTGGCCGGTGACCAATGCATCCTGGATCACCGGCGAGGCGGCCGCGATCGCATCGGTGCGGAGCGAGCCAACATGCACGAAGGTGCCGGTGAAAAGCTTGAAGTCCTCGACCACGCGGCCGGCGAAGATGATGCCGGCCACCGGGTCCTCGGGGTCGACGAACACGCCGGCATCGCCGATGCAATAAAATCCTTCCTCGTCGAAGGCGGCCGCGGTCAGATCGGGCCGACCGAGATAGCCGGGCGTGACATTGACGCCGCGCAGCCTGAGCTCATATTTCGAGCCGCACGGCACCATCTTCAATTCGACGCCGGGAAACGGCAGCCCGATCAGGCCGACGCGCTCGGTGTCCCAATAGGTGCTGGTCGCGGTCGGCCCGGTCTCGGTCGAGCCCCAGCCGGTGTAGAACACGATGCGCTCGCCGGTGGCGCGCACGGCGAGCGCCTGCATGCGGTCATAGAGATCGTCCGGCAGCCGCGCGCCGCCATAGCCCATCAGGGTCAGGTTCTTGAAGAAGCCGCGCGCAAGCGCATCGTCCTTCTCCATCGCGGCGGCGAGCGCGGCATAGCCCACCGGCACGTTGGCGTAGTAGGTCGGCGAGATTTCGCGCAGGTTCCGGATGGTCTCGTCGAACTGGCCGGGGACGGGGCGGCCGTCATCGATGTAGAGCGTGCCGCCGTCGATCAGCGCCGGATTGAACAGCGCGTTGCCGCCCATGGTGTGATTCCAGGGCATCCAGTCGAGCAGGATCGGCACCGGCGTGTCCGGACCGCGCAGGCGGACCTGCATCATCATCGCCGCATTGGCGCACATCATGCCTTGGGTATTGATGACGGCCTTCGGCATGCCGGTCGAGCCGGAGGTGAACAAGAGCTTGCCGATGGTGTCGGGCGTGATCTGCGCGATCGAGGCCTCGACCTCCTTGGTCACCGGCGTCGCCGCGAGATCGGCGAAGGCGATGCTCTGAATGCCCTCGCAGGGACGGGCGACGTGAACCACGGTGACGCCCTCGAGATCGAGCGCGGCGAGCGCTTTCGCGAAAGCCGGGCCATCCTGCACCATCACCAGCTTCGGCTTGATCAGGCCGAACAGGTATTTCAGCTTGACGTGGTCGTGGCTCATCAGCGAGTAGGCCGGCGACACCGGCGCGGCCGGCAGGCGCGCCTGCATCGCCGCCTGCGTCATCAGCGCGTGCTCGATCGAATTGCCGGACAGGATCGCGACCGGGCTCTCGGGCGGAAGGCCGCGGTCGAGCAGGCTCTGCGTCAGCGCGTCGACGATGCGCTTGGCCTCGCCATAGGACATCCTTCGCCATTGGCGGTCGGCGCCGGCACGCTGCGCGAGCCAGGTGCGCTCGGGCGCTTCGCTTGCCCATTTCGCCAGCGCTGCCGGGATGTGCCACTCATAGGCCTGCAACGGAATCCGCGACTTCAGGACGACGACGCCATCATCCCGCCGCTCCACCGCGATGTCGCGCGGCAGCCAGTCGATTTTGCGAAAGGCCGGCTGCTGAAGCACCGCCGCGGCATTTCCACTCATAATTGCCCACTCATAATTGCGTCTCCCGAAATATCGGCCATGTGCGGGCTCTCATTGTCTCCTGGTATAGACCGGCTTGCGCTTTTCGAGAAAGGCCTTGATGCCCTCAGCGAAATCTTCCGAGCGGCTGCACAGGATCTGGTTGCGATCCTCGATCGCGATCGCGGCTTCGAGCGACCCAGCATCGACGCTCATGTTCAGGCATTCCTTGGACAACCGTAAGCCCACCGGCGAGGCCGTCATCATCGCGTCCACATAGGGCTCGGCCGCGGCGTCGAGCCCATCCTCCTCGACCACGTCGGAGACCAGCCCGACGGCGAACGCGCGCTCGGCCCCGATGAAGCGGCCGGTGAGGATCAGTTCCGACGCGACGGAGACGCCGACCAAGCGCGGCAGGAAGTAGCTGGTGCCGATGTCGCAGCCGCCGAGACCCAGCTTGATGAAGGCGCAGTTCATCCGCGCCGATTTGGTCGCGATGCGGATGTCGGCGGCGAGCGCCAGCGCAAAACCACCGCCAGCGGCCGCGCCCTGCATCAGCGCCAGGATCGGCTGCGGACAGCGCCGCATCAGCATCACGATGTCGGCGATGCGGCGCTGCGAGTCCAGGGAGTCGGCGACCCCGGGCGGCTCCTGCTGGCCGGCGTAACGTTTCATCGCCTGCTTCAGATCCAGGCCGGCGCAGAAGTTCTTGCCCGCGCCCTTCAGCACCACGACGCGCGTGGCGCGGTTGCGCTGCAGGCCCTGGAAGTAATTGTTGAGCGCGTCGATCAGCGCGGAATCGAGCGCGTTGAGGCTCTCCGGACGATTGAGCGTCACGCGGTCGACGCCGTCGTCATGTTCGATCAGCAGCGGTTGGGTCACGTCTTGCTCCTTGCGCTCGCAACAAATGCGGTGCCAGTTGCCGCGCCCTCTCCCCTTGTGAGAGGGCATGTACGCTGCGAGTTGCGGACTCACTCGGGTGAGGGGTCGCCCGCGGAGAGAACCCCTCATCCGGCGCTTCGCGCCACCTTCTCCCACATCCGCCTTCGCCAGCGCTTCGGCGGACAAGAGGGGAGAAGGAAGACGCCTACCGCGGCGCCATGCGGATGGCGCCGTCGAGGCGGATGGTCTCGCCATTGAGCATCGCGTTCTCGACGATGTGCACCGCGAGCGCGCCGTATTCGGCGGCGTCGCCAAGCCGCGACGGGTGCGGCACCTGGGCGCCGAGGCTCTTGCGCGCCTCTTCGTTCAGACCCATCAAAAGCGGCGTGAAGAACAGGCCCGGCGCGATGGTGTTGACCCGGATCTTCTGGCTCGCAAGATCGCGCGCCGCCGGCAGCGTCAGGCCGACCACGCCGCCCTTCGAGGCCGAATAGGCGATCTGGCCGATCTGGCCCTCATAGGCCGCGACGCTCGCGGTGTTGATGATGGCACCGCGTTCCTCGCCGATCGGCTCGGCGGTCACCAGCCGCTCGGCGAACAGCCGCAGGCAGTTGAAGGTGCCGATCAGGTTGACGTTGATGATGCGGGCGAACTTCGCCAACGGATAGACACCGTCGCGGCCGACGATGCGTTGCGAGCCGCCGATGCCGGCGCAGTTCATCAGCACGCGCGCGATGCCGTGCGCGCCTTCGGCCTTGGCGATCGCGGCCTTGACCTCGTCCTCGCTGGTGACATCGGCATGCAGGGCTATGCCCTTCACCTCGGCCGCCACCTTCTCGGCATTCTCCATGTTCTGGTCGAGCACGCCGATCTTGGCGCCCTTCGCAGCCATGGCGCGGGCGGTCGCGGCGCCGAGGCCGGAGCCGCCGCCGGTGATGAGAACGGCGATGTCGTTGAGTTGCATGTGTGGGCTCCTCCTTTGTTGGCGAATACGAAGCGCGAATAGCGAGCAGAAAAGAAAAACTATTCGCCATTCGCTTCCTTCACCATTCCGCTGCAGACCAGCGCTTCCATGTGCTTGATGTAGTCCCGGCAGATCTGGTCGGTGATCGGGCCGACGCCGATGGCGCGCGACATCGCCGGCCGGCCGAAGAACAGATGATCGCAGGCGCCGATCAGGCTGGTGTAGAAGAACACCGGATCGATCCTGCGGAATTCGCCGGCCCTGGTGCCTTCGGCCAGCAGCCGGCGATGAAAATCGACGAGCGGCGCCACGAAGAATTTGGACACTTCGTCGGCCGCCTCCGCGCTGCTCTCGTGCAGCAAATAATGGATCAGCCGGTTCATGTAGGGAAAGCGGCGATAGGCGCGGATGATGCCGCCGATATGCAGTCTCAGCTTCTCGGTCGGCGTGATCGGCTGCGCCAGGAGATATTCCAGATTCGACATCTCGGTCGCGGCGTCGCGCGCGAGCAGCGCCAGCAACAGGCCGTCCTTGTTGCCGAAATGGTATTTGACCAGCGCGGCGTTGACGCCGGACTTCTGCGCGATGTCGCTCAGGGACACCTCGATCGAGGAGCGCTCGATCATCAGTTCGCTCGCCGCGACCAGGAGTTTTTCGGCGGTGGAGTTCCTCGCCGTCTGCAGCCGGTTGGCGACGCTGGTATTCAAAGGCGGTTCCGTCCCTGTTCGGCAATGATTTTCAGCCAGATAAGCCGAAGCCGCGTCGCACCTCAAGAGTTAATTGATTGATTGACTAAATCCTCGGCCATCTCTTAAATCGGTCCAATCCTTCAAACGCGAAGAACGACAGGGAGATCAGGAATGGCCGAGGCTTACATCGTCGCCGCCGCCCGCACCGCCGGCGGCCGCAAGGGAGGGCGTCTCACCGGCTGGCATCCGGCCGATCTCGCGGCCAAGGTGCTGGATGCGCTGGTGGAGCGCTCCGGCGCCGTACCCGACCAGATCGAGGACGTGATCATGGGCTGCGTGATGCAGGCCGGCGAGCAGTCCAACAACATCGCGCGCAACGCCATCATGGCTTCCAGGCTGCCGGAGAGCGTGCCGGGCACCTCGGTCGACCGGCAGTGCGGCTCGTCGCAGCAGGCGCTGCATTTCGCGGCGCAGGCGGTGATGTCGGGCGCGATGGACGTCGTGATCGCCGCCGGCGTGGAATCGATGACGCGGGTGCCGATGGGAATCGCCTCCTCGCTGCCGGCCAAGAACGGCTTTGGCCATTACAAGAGCCCGGGTATCGAGCAGCGCTATCCGAACATCATGTTCAGCCAGTTCACGGGCGCGGAGATGATGGCCGAAAAATACGGCCTCAGCAAAGACACGCTGGATGAATATTCCTACAACAGCCATCAGCGCGCGATCGCGGCGACCCAGGCCGGTCGCTTCAAGGACGAGATCGTGCCGGTCGAGATCACCCGCGCCGACGGCTCGACCGACACCCACACCGTCGACGAAGGCATCCGCTTCGACGTCAGCCTCGACGGCATCAAGGGCGTGAAGCTGATCGCCGAGAACGGCAAATTGACCGCTGCCAGCGCCAGCCAGATCTGCGACGGCGCCTCCGGCGTCATGGTGGTCAACGAGAAGGGGTTGAAGCAACTCGGCGCCACGCCGATCGCGCGCATCCATCACATGACCATGATGGGCGGCGACCCCGTGATCATGCTCGATGCGCCGCTGCACGCCACCGAGCGCGCGCTGAAGAAGGCCGGGATGTCGATCGACGACATCGACCTGTTCGAGGTCAACGAGTCCTTCGCCTCGGTGCCGACCGCGTGGCTGAAGACCACCGGCGCCGATCCGGCACGGCTCAACGTCAATGGCGGCGCGATTGCGCTTGGCCATCCGCTCGGTGGCTCCGGCACCAAGCTGATGACGACGCTCGTCAACGCGCTCAAGCAGCGCGGCAAGCGCTACGGCCTGCAGACCATGTGCGAGGGCGGCGGCATGGCCAATGTGACGATCGTCGAGAGATTGTGACATCGGTAACGTCAATCTCCTTGAAGGGCATGGGCCGAGCAGCGAGGAGGCGGCGGGTGAAAATATCCTTCACCCGCCGTTGAGCCCATTATCGGCATGCTATCGTCAGCAAGAAGATCGCCGAGAAGATCGCAATGACCCATCCCTCAGTTCACGCCCGCGCCAACCCGGACAAGATCGCCTACCAGATGGCCGGCACGGGCAAGGCGATCACCTATCGCCAGCTCGATGAGCTCTCGAACCAGGGCGCGCATCTGTTCCGCGCGCTGGGGCTCAAGGCAGGCGATCACATCGCGCTGTTGATGGAGAACCGGCTCGCCTTCATGGAGATATGCTGGGCCGCGCAGCGCAGCGGACTGTATTACACCGCGATCAGCCGCTACCTCACGCAGGACGAGATCTCCTACATCGTCAAGGACTGCGGCGCCAAGGTGTTCATAACCTCCCCGACATGCGCCGGGCAGGTCAGCGCCCTCGCCAGCGGCGCGCCGGACGGCCCGCAGCTCTTCATGGTCGATGAGCCGATTGCAGGCTTCCGCTCGTGGGATCAGGAAGCCATCGTGCAACCGGTGTCGCCGATCGCGGACGAAGTTGCGGGCTATGACATGCTGTATTCGTCCGGAACCACCGGACGGCCGAAGGGCGTCAAGAAGAAATTCGGGAACCAGCCGATCGACTGGCCCAATCCCTTCATGCTGGTTCTCTGCGCCGACATGTGCCGGATGGGCGACAACACCATCTACCTGTCGCCGGCGCCGCTCTATCACGCGGCTCCGCTCCGGTTCAACATGACCGCGATCATCCTCGGCGGCACCTCGATCATCATGGAGCATTTCGACGCCGAGGGCTTTCTCGAGCTGCTCGAGAAACACAAGGCGACGCATGCGCAACTGGTGCCGACCATGTTCGTGCGCATGCTGAAGCTGCCGGAAGAGGTGCGCAAGCGCTACGACGTCTCGTCGCTGAAGGGCGCGATCCACGCCGCGGCGCCCTGCCCGGTCGACGTCAAGGCCGGGATGATCGATTGGTGGGGGCCGATCCTGATCGAATATTACGCCGGCTCCGAGGGCAACGGCGTCACCGTCTGCACCTCGCAACAATGGCTCGATCACCGCGGCTCGGTCGGCCGCGCGGTGGTCGGCAAGGTCAAGATCGTCGGCGAGGACGACCGGGAATTGCCGCCGGGTGAAATCGGCATGGTGTACTTCGCCGACGGTGCGGAGTTCTCCTACCATAACGATCCGGAGAAGACGAAGGGTGCCCACAATGCCAAGGGCTGGTCGACGCTCGGCGACGTCGGCTATCTCGACGCCGACGGTTTCCTCCATCTCACCGACCGCAAGTCCTACATGATCATCTCCGGCGGAGTGAACATCTATCCGCAGGAGACCGAGGACGTGCTGATCACCCACCCCGAGGTCGCCGACGTCGCGGTGTTTGGCGTGCCGAACGAGGAGATGGGCGAGGAGGTCAAGGCCGTGGTGCAGCCGCACGACATGGCCCGCGCCGGCAAGGCGCTGGAGACCGAGCTGATCGCCTTCTGCCGCAAGCACCTGTCGCCGATCAAATGCCCGCGCTCGATCGACTTCGAGGCGGAATTGCCGCGCACGCCGACGGGCAAGCTGGTGAAGCGGCACCTGCGCGACCGCTATTGGCCGAAGACGAAGGCGGGGAGCTCGTAGGTGGGCTAAGCGGCCGCTTGCGCAGAAGCCGACCACGCAAAGGCAGAAGCGTGCCCGCCATTTTGGAACCGTGCCGTTGAGACAATGGTGGGCACAGCGCTTGCGCGCTTTAGCCCGCCCTACGCGGCTGCGAGCTATGGCGGACGCGGTCGCGCCTTGGCCCACCCTACCCCACATGCACATCACCGCTTCTCGATCGAGAGCAGGTGGTCGAGGCGTGAGCGCATGTCCTTCTGCAGGTCGTAGTCGGCGCGGCCGAAGGCGGTGCTGCGATGAGCAAGGAACGCGTCCTGCTCGCGCTGCAGAGCGCGGCCGGTGCGCGCATCGTCCGCGGTCGCCGCCCGCACCACCCTGGTGTTGACCGCATTGATCTCGCGGTCGAGATTGGCAAGCTCCGGATCGGCGCAGATCGCCTTCTCGACCGGCCGCTTCGCGGCCGCGCAATCGAAGCTCGGCTTGCCGTAGACTGCCATCATCGCGCCCAGCCGCTCCAGCTCCAGCGCCAATGCCCTGTGGTTGTCCCGCGCGGCCGGGTGATTGGGGTTGAGCCTGACCGCGGCGCCGAAATCCGCCAGCGCCTTGCGCCGGTCGCCCTTCTTCCATTCGAGCTCGCCGCGCGTGTTGAACACGTCGGCGAGCGTGGGATCGAGCCGCAAGGCGGCATCGTAATCGGCGATGGCACGATCGGTCTCGCCTCTGCGCACGAGCACCGGCGCGCGCGCCAGGAGCGCCTTGAGACGATCGGCGCTCGCCGTCTTCTCATTGTCGATCAGGGCGCCGCACGCTGCGACGATCCGCTCATCGTCATTGGCGGAACTCGCCGCTGCACAGGGCGTGGGATCGACCGGAGGCTCCCTGGACGGCTCGGTGCCGGTGGCCCGCGCGCCCTGCGGCGCAAGGAGAACACAGCAGGCCGCCAGCAGGGGACGAAGTCGTCTCAGACATTTTCGCATCGAAATTCCGGCAACCAAACGAAGATCGCAAGCATGGGGCTTCGGTGCTAGCCTAGCCGACCAGACGCCCTTGATACAGTTCCCGCCGTCCCAACTCTCATGACCTCCGGCCTGACGACATTCGAATGGACCATCGCGCTGCTGCTCGGCGCGGTTGTGCTCGCAGCGCTGGCGCGGCGGATCAAGGTACCTTACCCGACCTTCCTCGCGATCGGCGGCGTGCTGCTCGCCTTCGTGCCGCACGGGCCAGACTGGACGCTGGAGCCGAGCCTGGCGCTGGCGCTCTTTGTCGCACCGGTGCTGCTCGATGCCGCCTTCGACACCTCGCTCCGTGATCTCCGCAACAACTGGCTGCCGGTCTCGACCCTGGTGGTGCTCGCGGTCGGCGTCTCGACCGCCGTCGTCGCCCTGACGGCGCACGCGCTGGTGCCGGACATGCCATGGGCCGCCGCGATCGCGCTCGGCGCCATCGTGGCGCCGCCCGACGCCGCCGCAGCCACGGCGATCCTCCGCCAGGTCAAGCTGCCCTATCGCATCCTGAAAATCCTGGAAGGCGAGAGCCTGCTCAACGACGCGAGCGCGCTCCTGATCTACCGCGTCGCGGTGGGCGCCGCCGTGCTTCAGCATTTCGCATGGAGCCGCTTCGCGCCCTCGATCCTGCTCGCGCTGGGCGGCAGCCTGGTCGCAGGCTACCTGATGGCGAAGGTCTGGCTGCGGCTGACGCGGCACGTGAGCGATCCGCCGAGCGCGATCATCCTGCAATTTGCCGGCACCTTCGTGGTGTGGATCGCCGCCGAGCGCATCGGCCTGTCCGGCATTCTCACCGTCGTCGCCTTTGCCATCAGCATCGCCCGCACCGCGCCGGCGCGGATGCCGGCGCGGCTCCGCGTGCCTTCCTACGCGGTCTGGGAGACCGCGGTCTTCATCCTCAACGTGCTCGCCTTCATGCTGATCGGCATGCAGCTCCGCCCGATCTGGAGCGGGCTCGATGACGAGGTGCGGCTGCACTATGCGGAGATCGCGGCCACGATCGTCGCAGCCGTGATCCTCGCGCGCGTCGTCTGGGTGATGCTCTATGGCGTGGTCTTGCGGACGCTGGTCGCCTGGGAGCTGTACCAGCCGAGCCAGACCATGGCGGTGCCGACCCCGAAGGGCGGTATTGTCGTGGCCTGGTGCGGCATGCGCGGCATTGTGACGCTGGCAGCCGCCTTTGCCTTACCGGAAGGCTTTCCCTACCGCGACCTCATTCTGCTGACCGCCTGCTCGGTCGTGCTGGGCACGCTCGTGCTCCAAGGACTGACGCTGCGGCCCCTGATCCTGGCGCTCGATCTCAAGGATGACGATCCGGTGGCGGCCGAGGCCGCCCGCGCGCGCGGCGCCGCCTTTCGCGCGGCACTGGAGGAGATCGACGGCGATCCATCCGAGGAAGCCGAGCTGCTGCGGCTGGAATATCGCGCGCTGCTGGCGCAGGCCGAGGACAATCCGGACGGCGCCGTGACAAGGGGCGAACTGCCGGCCGATCCGCTGCGCCGCCGCGCCATCGGCGCCGCCCGGCGCGCCATCCTGGCCTTGCGGGAATCCGAGGAGATCGGCGACGACGCCTTCCATCAGCTCGAGGAGGAGCTCGACCGCGCCGAGCTCGGCGCGCATGGCTGAATGACGACGTTCCGGGAATCACGGCAATCGGGTTGCAGCCGTAACATTCGTTGAACCGGAGCGGCCGCGGGCAGACAGACCCTCCATGACCACCTTGACCGACGATTCTCGCGCACGCGGCGTCATTGCGTCCCCTGCGCGACACTTCTACTTCCACATGGCGCTGGCCTGCACGGCCACCGCCTTCCTCGGTTTCGTACCGACCTACTGGATGCCACTGGCGCGCGGATCGTTCTCCGCCTCGCCCGTGGTTCATTTTCACGGCCTGTTGTTCTTCGGCTGGACCCTGTATTTCGTGTTCCAGACCTGGCTCGCGGCATCCGGGCAGACGGCATGGCATCGCTCGCTCGGCATGCTCGGCGTGTCGATCGCAACCGCGATGACCATCTTCGGTTTCCTGGTCACGGTCGAGGTCATGAAGCAGTCCGCTGCGATCGGGATGAGCGAGCAAGGCATCGCCTTCGCGATCGTCCCGCTCAGCGGCATTGCGTTCTTCGCCGTCGTGTTCACCCTCGCGATCGCCAACATTCGCAGGCCGGAGATACACAAGCGGCTGATGCTGCTCGCTGGGATCTCGATTCTCGACGCCGCGGTGGCGCGCTGGTTTCTCACCTTCCTCGCCCCGCCCGGCGCACTCGGCCCGCCGCCGGTGACGGTGACGATCATGCCGGCGCTGGTCGCCTATCTCCTGCTCGTGGTCGCGATCGTCCACGACTGGCGCAGGCTCGGCCGTCCGCATCCGGTCTATGTCTATGGCGGCATCGCGCTGGTCGCGGTCAAGCTCCTGAACTGGCCGATCAGCCTGACGCTCGCTTGGCATGCACTCGCCGGTCGCATCCTCCACCTCGCGCAATAGCGCCCGACGCTCGATCTGCCGGGTTTACGCCCGGCAGGTCAGCCCGCCATCCACCACCAGCTCGATGCCGGTAATGTATTTCGCCTCGTCGGAGGCGAGGAACAGCGCGGCATTGGCGACGTCCCAGGCCGTGCCCATGTGGCCCATCGGCACCTGCGAGTCGCGCGCGCGCCACATCGCCTCCACGTCGCCATTGGCGTAGCTCGCGGCCAGCCCCGCGGAATGCTCGACCATCGGCGTCTTCATCAGCCCCGGCAGGATCGCATTGACGCGGACATAATCCGCCGCGAATTCCACCGCGGTGGTGCGCGTCATCTGGTTCATTGCGGCCTTGCTGGTGCCGTAGCTGACATAGGAGATGCCGACATGGCGGATCGAGGCGATCGACGAGATGTTGATGATCGAGCCGCCGCCCTGCTTCACCATGATGGGGATGACGTGCTTCATGGCGAGATAGGCGCTCTTGAGGTTGACCGCGAACACGCGGTCCCATTCCGCCTCCGTCACCTCGACCACGCTGCCCATCTCGGCGATGCCGACATTGTTGTCGAGCACGTCGATGCGGCCGAACGTCTTCAGGCACGCCGCCACCATCGCCTCGACCTCCGACGCCTTCGAGACATCGGCGGTGAACGCGACGGCCTGTCCGCCTTCACCCCTGATGAGACCGACGGTCTCTTCCGCGGCAGCGGCGTTGCGGTCGACGCAGAACACCCGCGCGCCCTCCCGGGCGAAGGTGACCGCGGTAGCCTTTCCGTTGCCCCAGCCCGGTCCGATCGAACCGGCCCCGACCACCATCGCCACCTTGCCCTTGAGCCGATCCATCACGTTCTTTCCCGTAGCCTATGCTTCGCAGCCGCCGAAACGCAGCGTCGCACCTACTGGAACGTCATGTCCAGGCACTTGGAAATGTCGGAGCCGAGCCCGGAGGAGATGATGATGCAGCCGCGGGCCTTCTGCTGGGTGGTGTCGGCGGCCCAGACCGAGTAGCCGCCGGTGCCGAAGAAGGAGTTGGTGTTCGGCGGCTCGGTCTCGGTGGCGTCGAAATCGTAGGTCGAGTCGGTCTCGAAGATGCGCGGCTTCTTGGTGCAGCCGCCGTCGGTGGTGACGTTGATCACCTCCTTGTTGTCGCGGGTCAGCGCCAGCGACACCTGGCAGCGGAAATATTCCGAGGTCTTGACGTTGAAGATGTAGGCGTAGGACTTGCAGGTGGCGGTGTTGAGCTTGCCGGCGGCGAGCCCGCGGCTGCAGGAAATGCGCTGGCTGTGGCTCAGTTTGAAGGCCTCGTCGGCCTGTGCGAATGAACTGAGCGTCAAGAGCGGCAGCACGACCGACAGACAGGTTTTCGTGACGAGGTTCATTCGAATCATCCCCATGACTGCTTTTGTCGAATTGGTTCTAGTCGGAAACCGGAAGATAGTCGCCGGATACGATGCGGGAAATCACAATGTCATCGCTGCCGCGAGAGCAGCGAGCGGAATGACCGGACCGCAACGTTCGTGATTTGTTCAAGGATGGCGCTTGGGGAATTGGGTGAGGATGATCATGATCAGAATATCAAAAGCAGCAGTTCTGGCAGCGGCCGCCTTCGGCGCGCTCGCCACCTCCGCATGGGCGGCCGAGGCGCCGACGCCGTGGGAGCTCAAGCCCGACACGGGCTATGCCTACGACAAGGAGGGCAAGACGTTCTCCTACAAGATGGGCACCAGCAATGCCGGGCTGCTGCTCAAGGGCGCCAAGAAGGTGCCGAAGGGCACCCTGTTCTTCATCGGCCAGAACGGGCAGCTCTACATGCGCAGCGGGCCTTATCTCGAAGGCGACGGCAGGTTCATGTTCGGCTCGAATTGAGCCTTGTTTCCGCTGGCACGGTGCACCCTCTCCCCTCGTGTCCGCCGAAGCCCTTGGGCGAAGGCGGATGTGGGAGAGGGTGCAGCGGAGCAAGCGATGAGGGCGATCGAGCAAGCCGCTCAGAACGCCGCCGCCAGCTCCTTCGCGCCGGGCTGCATCGCATTGGCGTCCATCCGCTGGTCGGTGATCGCGAGCAGTTTCGCCACCGTGTTGTAATGGCTCGCCACAGGGTTGCGCTCGTAGCCCGAGCGCTGGAAGAAGTTCGCGGTCGCCACCTGCTCGCGCATCGGCTGCGGCATCGTCACCATGTCGAGCCCGGTACCATCTCCGGTCAGGTTCATCATCTCGAGCTCGGCCGCAGTCAACGGACGCGCAAATCCGCGCTCGCGGGCGAACTGCACCGAGGTGAGCAGCTTGTGGGTCTGCAGCATCGGACCGACGTCGATGTCGAGCACCATGGCATGCAGCGCCCAGCCCTTCGGCGTGTCGCCGATCTTCTCGTGCTCCGACCAGTCGTCCGGCACCGAGCGCGCCATCGCCACCATTTTCTGGAGGACCGCGATCTTCTGATCCATGGTCCTGCGCGCCGCGCCCGACAGGTTCACCGCCCGCTGGCTCAGGATCCTGACAAAACCCTCGCCCTGCTCGGCGAGGAGCTCGACCGAGTTGGTGGTGAGAAGCTGGTTGTAGCCGACCGCGGTCGAGATCGCGTGGGTGCCGTGGAAGCCGGACTGCGAGGCATGGGTGCCGTTGCCGCCGGTCTCGAACGCGTAGACCCGCACCGCCTGCTGCCGCGTCAGGCCGGCCGACAGCGCAAACCGCGCATAGGCGCGCTTGAAATCGATGTCGTTGACCGGCCGCTCCGGCGCCCATTGGTAGTACTCGGCGGCGGCCTTCAGCAGATCGGTCACGACCGGGACGTATTTCTGATCGCGCGGACGCTCCGGCGGCTGCGGCTCCGTTTCAGGCGCCGGATTCACCGGCCGCTTCGGCCCGACATAGACCGGCGGCTGGGTCAGGACGTAATCGTCGAGCGTCGTCGCCTCATGCGCGCGGCGCTTGGCGTTGCGGCCGCGCCGCTTCTCGACGATGGAAGCCCAATAGGTATCAGCCTCGGCGTAATAGGCCGCGCGCGCCTCCTGATAGACCTTGAGCTTGCGCCGATACTCCGCGATCACATCCGGCGGAACCGCCTGCGCCGCCGGCGACGACAATTTGGGGAATTCGAAGGCGACCGCGCCCGGCGCGGTGAGCGCCAGCGACAGCGCAAGAATGGTCGGGATCGGGCGAATCGATTCGAGGGGCATTCGCCCGTTGTAGCCAAAACTGCGACTACTTCCAGGCAAACACCGGCTGCTCCAGCTCGGCAACGCGGGTGTCGCGCCCGGCCAACACCTCGCGGAACTGGTAGATCATCGCCGCGGTCGGCGCATGGATCAGGCGGCCCTCGAAATGAAAGCGGATCACCCGCCGCGTACTCTCCGGGATCAGCGTGAAGTCGAAGGCGTCGTCGCGCTCGACGGTCGCAAGCCGGACCGGATGCACGGAGGCGACCTCCTGCGGATTGGGCGTGACCCGCCCGCCGCCCTCGGCCCAGACCACGACCGGGGTGACCAGGTAGCCCGAGCGGGTCGGATAATCGTCGAGCAGGCCGAGCACGGCGTCGGCGGCGACTTTCAGCCCGAGCTCCTCCTCGAGCTCACGCAGCGCCGCCTCGGCAGGAGTCTCGCCAGGGTCGCAGCGCCCGCCCGGCAGCGCCCATTGCGCGCGATGCGAACGCAGGCCCGCGGCACGACGGGTCAACAGCAGCGCGGTCTCGTCGCCGCCGTCGCCGGTATCGGTCAAGGCAATGGCGACCGCTGCGCGTTTCAGGCCAGGCGCCGAACCTTCCGGGGCCAAGCCTTCCGGAGCCAAGCGCGTGAACGCGGCACAGCGCTCGGCGATATTCCGCCGCGTGGCATCATTGAACGGCCTCATCATGCTTGACTACACCAAGCCGGGCCTCGATGAAAAGGCAACGATATCGCGACATGGACGCCCTTGGCATGACGAGCAGGACCGCCGCCGCAAGATTGAAAGCCGACGGCTGGCACATCGTGGAGACGACCGGATTCATCCACCTGATCGGACCATTGTGGCAGCGCCTGGTGGATGGCGACCCTGAATTTGCGCTGATCGCCGAGGACAAGCATCACAACCGCCGCGGCCTCGTGCAGGGCGGCGTGACGATGACGTTTGCCGACCGGACCTGCGGCATAACTGCGCGTCACGTTTCAGGCAGGACGACCATGGCAACGATCCAGCTCGACGTGCACTTCGTCGAGTCCGGCAAGATCGGCGAGGTCCTGGTTTCCAGGCCGCGCGTGGTGCGCACGACGCGCAGCCTGGTCTTCGTCGGCACCGAGGTGACCGTGGACAAGCGCGTCATCGCGATCGCAAGCGGCGTTTTCAAGATATTGAAGAGCGAGTGACCACACGCGCCGTCATCGCAAGGAGCGCCAGCGACGAAGCAATCCACCTTTCCCCGGGGGCGAGGCATCGATTGCTTCGCGGAGCCTATGCCTGATGTCACCACGCTTGCCGAGCCCCACGGCGCGCGCTCAAGCCATCTTAAGAGCTCGTGATAGTGCGACGTTTCGGCACCTTACGGATTCGCGAGCCCTTCGGAAACTTCCGCCTTCGGGGGACAGCAAACGCGGCACGCCTGCTTTCAGTTCGTGCCGGGTAGCGAACTCAGCCCGAAGCTGACATTGGTTGGCTGCTGGCATCAGGCACATCAAAGTCCATAACTCTGGCGCAATCCGGCAGCCGGGCCCAGTTCCAACGCGTTAGCCAACGGCCCATGCTCTTCGGTCTCTTTAACCAAGGAGCATGACATGCAAGATCAAGAGAGTGGTACGCCGACGATCCGCAAGCGAGTGCCTTGGAATAAGGGCAAGCTGACCGGAGCAAAGCCTCCGCTGCGGCCTAAACATGTTTGGTCAATCCGAACGAAGCTTCAAATTGAAGGTCGCGTCCGAGACCTTGCCATGTTCAATCTTGCCATCGACAGCAAGCTTCGTGGCTGCGATGTCGTGGCGATCACAGTCGACGATATCGCCGCGGGCGGATACACTGCGGATCGCGCAACTGTACGCCAGAAAAAAACGGTCGACCGGTCCGATTTGAATTGAGCGAACAGACTCGCCAATCGGTCGATGACTATCTGAAGGCCGCCAACAAGAAGCCCGGCGAGTTCTTGTTTACAGGCCGTGCCGGTCCCCACAAAAGTATCACCACACGCCAATATGCGCGCCTCGTATCGGATTGGATCGGTAGCGTCGGGTTGGATCCAAGGCTGCACGGGACGCATTCACTGCGACGTACCAAAGCTACTCTCATCTACCGGCGCACCGGAAATCTCAGGGCCGTCCAGCTGCTGCTCGGGCACACGAAGATCGAAAGCACCGTCAGATATCTGGGCATCGAGGTAGATGACGCCCTCGCGATAGCGGAACAAGTTGACGTCTGAGTGCCCGGGCGGAGCGGCCATGCTCCGCCCGACCTCCGACCTCCGGCTCGGCCAAATTGCAGACGTCAAGCTCGCGGCCTTTCTCGGATATATTCAACCTCATGGGGACGTAAACGCATAGGATCGACGCATGACACATCCGGGATTGATTGGCGCAGTGCTCTATGCAAAGGACCTTGGCCGTCTCGTGCAATTCTACTTCACAGTCATAGGCGTTAAGCCCCCGACGATCGAAAAGGGATTTGTTGTTCTTGGTTTGAAACCGTCGCAATTCGTCATTTTATCGATACCAAAACGCATCGCTGAATCGATCGACATCGCCACACCCCCAGAGCTGCGCGAAGATACTCCGATCAAACTCGCATTTGCTGTCGAGGACATTGCGCGCGCGAGAGATAGGGCGGCAGGGCTAGGCGGAGCCATCAATACCGCGAAGCGTGAGTGGGAATTCGAAGGCGCGAAGGTTTGCGACGGTCATGATCCCGAAGGGAACGTATTCCAAGTCAGGCAGATTAGTTGATTTTACCGTTCGGTGGGGAGCGAGGTCGGCACAGATCTGACATGCGACCGGCATGTCTTAGTCGGCTCATCTCCCGGAAACCGGCACAGCGTTCTCAGCGAAGGTCGGCTGCGGGTCACGGGCTGAAATTCTCAGGCCGAGCAAATCTGGTCGGCACCACCTCGGACAGCCGACCTGGCGTAGCCTGACGGCTTTTCTCTGTCGGGCCAGAAGCGGCCAGCCAAATCTAGAAGGCCGACATGGACCAAGCCTCGCTAACGCGGCAAACGGGTGATGTTCTGTTGGAGGGTAAACTGTGATGTTGAACAGACGAGATGCGTTGAAGATTTCCGCAGGAGCAGTTTTTGCACCAG
>NZ_JAFAVV010000452.1 GCF_019242285.1 Bradyrhizobium sp. | reverse complement strand
GTGCTCGCGATCCACGATGCCGGCGACAGCCTGCTGGAACTCCTCAACGACATCCTGGATTTCTCCAAGCTCGAATCGGGCCAGTTGTCGCTGGAGGAGATCGCATTCTCGGCGGAAGCGCTCGTCAACAACACGCTGAGCATCATCGGCCCGCGCGCCTCGGCCAAGAACCTGACGATGCGCAGCGTACCCGACGCGACGCTCCCTGCCGCCCTGATCGGTGACGCCGGACGCATCCGCCAGGTGCTGCTCAACCTCGTCTCAAACGCCGTCAAGTTCACCTCGGCCGGCGAAGTCGCGATCTCGGCACGCTGCGTCTGGCGCGACGAGCACCAGGCAACCATCGAATGGTCCGTCGCCGACAGCGGAATGGGAATCGCCCAGGACAGGATCGGCTCGCTGTTCGCCGATTTCGTCCAGGCCGACAACTCGATCAGCCGCCGCTTCGGCGGCAGCGGGCTCGGACTTGCGATCTGCAAGCGCCTTGTCGAGCAGATGGGGGGCGGCATCAAGGTGACATCGAAGCTGGGCGAGGGCTCGACGTTCAGCTTCCGCCTGACACTGCCTGTCGCTGAGGCCGTCGTGCAACCCGAGCAGAACGAGGAGACCGTCTACGCCAAGCTCGCAAACCACATCAAGACGTTCGGACGGCCCCTGCGGGTGCTGGTGGTCGACGACAATCCGACCAACCGCCTGGTCGCCACCAAGTTGCTGAAGGATTTCGACGTCCAGACCGACACCGCCTGCGACGGTGCCGAAGCGATCACGGCGGCCAATCGCTTCAACTACGATCTGATCCTGATGGACGTGCGGATGCCGGAAATGGACGGCTTCCAGGCGACGCGCATCATTCGCGCGCGCCACGAGAGGCTGTCGACGATGCCGATCATCGCTTTCACCGCCAATGCGTTTCCCGAGGATGTCAAGGCCTGCCTCGACGCAGGCATGAACGATTTCGTCGTCAAGCCGGCGCGCAAGAAGGCGGTGGTCGAAGCCATCCTGCGCGTGCTGCCGGCGCCCGCCAATGCCGGCAAGGGTCTGCCGAACCCGCCGGCGCCGCCGCTGGCGGCGGTGTCGCCTGCTGCCGAGGACGAAGAACCGGCGTTCGAGCCGTCGACATTCGGCGAACTGGCCAACGAGATCGGCGAGCAGGCCGCATCCGAGATCCGGACGGTGTTCATCGGCGAAACCGACACACGCCTGACGCTGCTGCGCCAGCTCTCCATGGAAGCGGACCGCACGAAAATCCAGCGGGAGGCGCATTCGTTGAAGAGTGCCGCAGGGACGTTCGGCTACCGCCGGCTGTCGGGATTGGCATATCGGCTGGAGCAGGGCGCCATCCGGATGAGCGAGAGCGATTACCGCGAGCTGCTCGACGGCATCGATGCCGCCTATCTCGCCGCACGCGAGCAGGACGTCCGGGAGCTGCACCGTTAGTCAGAGCTCCGGCTCGAAGGTTCGCACGGTAACCTGTCGCGAGATGAGTTCGGCAAGCGCCGACGGCGCTGCCGTACTTCTACGGCGTTCGATTTTCACACACGGCTAAGGTTGAACGACGATAGTTGCGGAAAGCACAGGAGAGCTTCATGTTTACCTTCGAAACCGCCGACCAGAAGGAAGTCCGGCGTTTCCGCATCGCGCAGTTCAACGGCCGGACCGCGACCGTCAAGTCCGGCGATTCCACGATCACGGGCCTCGTTCGATCGGTCCAGGAAAAAGAATCCAGCATTCCGCCGCGCTGGATGATCACCATCATTCCAAGCCCGCCGAAGACCAAGCCCATTGCCCTGCGGCCGACGCCCCGGGTTCGTCCATTCGCGGAAGACTACTACTGAGCGCCGTCTGCGCTCGCTTGCTCCCATGATGCGATCGCTGGCTGGCGCCGACGTCCAGGCCGACTGGACGCTCGCGCAATCTCGCCTGCGGCGAACTCGTTGAGAGAGGCCGCCGATCGTCGCGGGAGCGTCAAGGCTGCCTTCACGGAACTTCACCTCGACGCGCGACTTGCGGTTGGCCGCGGCTCATGCTGGCTAAGTCGGCCGGAGACCTGGCTTCGGGCGCCTCTCCGCAGGGCGGATGACGTGGACTAACTAACCCTGCGGATTGAGCAACGCTGCACGCACCAGATCGGCGGTATTGCGCGCGCCGAGTTTTCGCATCGCCTCGGCACGGTGGCTTTCGAAGGTGCGCGGGCTGATCTGCATTCGCAACGCGCCTTCCTTGTTCGAGCATCCCTCGCTGATCAAATTGAGAACCTCGCGCTCGCGCCTGGTCAGCCGCCGTTGGCCACTCTCCGACGACGGCACGACGCGCATGGCCCGACGGGAAGGCCGTTCGTCCGATCCGGCCGCAACGGGCGCCGCCGGCCTGCCGTTCGCGCCACCGAGCTGCTTGACGAGGTCGCACACCCGCTCGGTTTGCTCGAGCGCACACTCGACCACCTTCTGCAGATAGTCGCGCTCCTGAGGCGTCTGCGCGAACTGATGACTGTGATGCTTGAGCTCGCCGATATACAGCAGCAACGCGGTGAGCGGTCCGTTGAGCTGGTGCACGATCGTAACGCCCGAATCGTCCGTCATGCGGCGTTGCGCGGTCGAGGCGCGCGCCATTTCAGCCCCGGCGCTCGCATTGTCCTGATCGAGGTTCGAACAATTCAAATCCGCAATCCCGTTGCTTTGCTGCCCCATGTCCGGCATTTAACGGACACGAAGCTGTCTGCTGGTTAATGTTTTGCACCGTAGGACTACGGGAGATTCGACCGGTTTGCCGAAAATGACTGTGATCTACAGCCCTAGATTGCAACAAAGTCAATCTTCTCTCGCAGTGGTTGAGAAGGATTACCCGGTCCCTCTACTCCTATCTGGAAATCCGTCCGGGCCGCATTGCCGGCGATCCTGCAGCCGCCGCTGTTCTTAATCTGCCGCGAACCGTTTCATGGTTCCTTGAGCGGTGGTTCCCTGCTGAATCAGGAGCCGTTTGCTCCAGGACAGATCGCGGAAGAACCAGTCTCAATGGCGCAGGTCGATCGGATAGGGGAATTTCTGCAGCGCCTGTCGCCGCTGACGCGCAGTTGTCTCCTCACCGAACTCGAACGGCTGGAGCTCGGCGGCGTCGACATGCCGGGCTCCACGGAAATCCAGGCCAGGCTGCGGGCGGAGTTCCGCAAGGACGGCTCGACCCAGAACCGTACCCAATCGCCGTCGCGCTACTTCTTCACGCCGCTGGAGCCATTTCTTTTCGACGGTGCGCCAACGCACACCAGTTGCGGCCGGCTTCCACGCGGCTCGCTCGCGCCGATCTGGGAATGGATCTGCCGCGATTTGTTGCCGACCATGGCGCGCGACTTCAACGCGCAGATGAAGGACCTGATCGCGGCCGACAAGCACAAGGAGGCGACGCAGGCGGCGTCCATCTTCCAGACCAAGGTCGAGAAATATCTCGAGAGCACGATCGGCTCCGCCGAGACCGCGGGGCAGACACGTCTCAGGCTCGCAACCTACACCGCCGCGCCATCGGCCTTCGACGACCTGGTGAAGATGCAGTGCGTGCTGCGCTCACGCGAGGCCCTCGCCAAGTTCAGCAACGTGCTGCCCAAGCGGATCGTCAGGTTCGACGATCAGCTGGCGCAGAAGGTCTCCGAGCGTCTGGACAAACTGCGCAAGAACGACCCGGATGCGGTGCCGTTCGCCATCACCCTGGTCGCAAACCTGCTGAAGCCGCCGTGGCAGATCATGCGCTTGGCCACCAAGGCGTCGTCCAGCAAGAATGCGGCCGATGTCGCCGTCACGCCCTATGCGGTCTCGGTCTCGATGGTGCTCGACCGGCTGGAGGACCGGCGGGCGGCGTTGCGCGTCGCGCTCAAGCACAACCGCGTGGTGGTGGCGAAGGCGCTCGTGAGCGACATCTACGACACCGAATATGCGCTGCGGGTGCGTATCAATCGGCTGGATGAATCCGAATGGGGCGCGCGGTTGCACGCGCTGATGGAATCGATCTCGACCCTGATCGAGGACGAGATCAAGCGCTTTCCCGACGATGTCGGTCATGTCCTGGGATCGCGCCGGCTGCGCGGCTACAACTCGCTGTCCGGAAAGCTGACCTATCTCGCATGGCGGACGCGCGACGCCATCAGCGACGGCGCCTCCTTCTGCAGGAAGCTCATCACCGCCGCTTGAGATCGCCGCGCCCGGCGGCCGGCTGCACGTCGAGGAAGGTCGCCAGGAAGCGGCCCGAAATCACGAACCTGAACCACCAATAAGCCATCCGCCGCGTCGACATGGTTTCAGCCTTTGCTCCTCGAGGAGCCCATCCAGCGCTTCGATAGCGCTTGTCACGCCAGTGGTGTGTGACCCGCTTCACATTGAGCGGAGCAGAGACGGCCGGCGGCGAATGCCCCTTACCGATGTCGCAGACGCCGTCTACGCTCCCTTGCCTGCGAGCAGGCGCGCAACGAAGGGTGACGGCGATGGGACGCGTGAAACGGCTGCTGACGACCTCGGCGATTCTGGGTTCAATGATCATCTTCAACTCCGACATCGGGGCGCAGACGGCGCCGAGCGACGCTGCGACACCGACGCCCGACAACGCGGTGATGATCACGGTGTTCTTGAAGCATGATCAGTCGCGGCCGCTCGGCGAGCTCAACGCGCAGCTCGAGCGGCAGGGCTTCTACAAGGCGTTTCCGCCGCCGGGTGTCGAGGTCGTGAGCTGGTACGTGATGATGGGCGTCGGACAAGTGGTGACGCTGCGCCTGCCCGCATCGCGGCTGCGCGAGGTCAACCGCATCTTCGAGACGGCGGCGTGGGGCGCCTATCACACCGAGTTCTATCCGACCTACGACTACAAGCCGATCGGCATCGCCAACCATGAGAGGGCGCAGTAGCGCGGCTTTCGTTCCTGGGTTGGTTCCGGCGCACGGTGCAATCTCGCCTTGAACGAATGCGGGACGCGCCGCCGCAGCGGAATACCCGCGCGCATCAGCCAAGATCATCCGGCGGCTCTCATTAGTGCTGGCCTCGCATTTGAACTCGTAGCAAGATCGGCTTCGTCGAAGGCAGTTGATTACCGCGGAAGCAACCATGAATTTCGAGCCTGCAAACATCGTCGATTGCAACTTGCCGACGTTGCAGGACAGCGCACCGCGGAACGTTCGTTGTGTGAGTAGTTGTATGAGTAGGAGTAGTGATGCGTTGCGTCGCGAGAGTTCTCTTCTTTATGCTGGGTGCATTCATTCTGGCTAGTTCGAGCGTCGCGCAGCCGCGCGCCGCCCAAAACAATTCCTCGTCGCTCGGCCCGAACGAAACCGACATCCGAAACCGGACCAATGCCTGGACCGTCGGCCTGGCCGGCGGCCTGCTCGAAGGCGCTCCGATCCATTTCGCGACCGAGATCGCCCGCGTGGTCAATGACGGCAGCGACATGCACGTGCTTCCGGTGGTGACGCGCGGCCCCACCGAGAACGTCAACGACCTCCTGTATCTCCGCGGCATCGATGCGGCGATCATCAACAGCGACTCACTCGAGGAATACAAGTCGCAGGTGCCGCAGATCCAGAAGCGCATCACTTATGTCCTGAGCCTGTTCCCCTCCGAGTTGCACGTCTTCGTGCGGCCGGAGATCCACACGCTGGCCGAGCTCGCGGGCAAGAAGGTCAACTTCAACACGCAAGGCACCGCCGCCGCCTATTCCGGTCCGCTGATCTTCAGCCGGCTCGGCATCGACGTCGACAAGACGTTCATTCCGCACCCCGTGGCGCTCGAGCAGATGAAGCGCGGCGAGATCGCCGCGGTGGTGTTCGTGACCTCGAAGCCGGTCGACGCCTTCGCCAAGGGCAAATGGGACGACGGCTTCAAGTTTCTGCCCGTCGAATTCGGCCCGAAATTCGAGGACTATTATCTCGCCTCCGCCCTGAGTTCCGCCGACTATCCCAACCTGATCAGGAACGGCGAGCGCGTGTCCACGATTGCCGTGCCGACCATCCTCGCCGCCTTCAACTGGCCGGAGGGCTCGCCACGCTATCGCCGCGTTGCCCGGCTAATCGACGAGTTGTTCAGCCGGGTCGACAAGCTGAAGGCTCCAGGCTTCGACCCGAAGTGGAAGGACGTCAATCTCACCACCCAAGTGCCCGGCCTGGAACGCTTCCCGGCGGCGCAGGCCTGGCTCGATCGAAAAGCCAACAACAAGCAAAGCGCCCTGCCATGAAATCCATCCCGCTCGCCGCTCTCGTGCTGCTCGTCGCCGGCGGCGCGGGACATGCCCAATCCGCCGGGGAAGCCGTCAAGGGGCTGGACGCCTGCGTCGAGGCGGCCCGGCTCGCGGAAGAGAGCTGCTCCAAGACGACCGATCCGACGCAACGGCTCATCTGCGTCAAGAAGGCCAGCTCCGAGCAGCTCGATTGCCTGGAGCGGGCGCTGACCGCGGCACCGGCTGGCCCGGCGGCGGAGAACGGGGCCGCGCCAGGGCCTGCGGCGACCACCGCCGCCATATCGCCGGCGGGCAAGGACAGCCCGGTCAAGAACAACACCGCCAACGCCACGCCTCCGAACGACAACCCCGCACCGGCAATCTCGGCGACCGCGAGCGACGCCCCCGCGCCGGCGCAGCAGGAGACCACCAAGGCCGAGGCCGTGGCCAAGCAGGACGCTACGCCGGTCAGCAGCACGGCATCCGTCGAACCGCCCGCCACAAGCAGCCCGGCCGACAAGGCGCCGGCACCCGATACGCCAACGGTTGCTGTGGCGCAGCCAACCGTCGCGGTCGCTGCCCCGCAACCCGCCCCTGCGGCGGCCCCGCCGCCACAGCCAGTGGCTGCGCCACAGCCCGCAGCGGCGACGTTGCAGGCCGATCCCCCCGTGAGCGACGAGAGGCCCATGATCGCCGCCGCGCCGGAAAGCGCGGAGCAGGCGGCGAAGGTGACGGCCGCGGACGAAGCGCCCAAGACGGACGCGCCCAAGACCGAAGCAACCAAGACCGAAGCCCCAAAGACCGAGACGACCAAGACCGAGTCGGCCAGGACCGAACCATCGAAGACCGACGCGCCCAAGATTGACGCGCCCAAGACCGAGGTGAGCAAGACCGAGCCGGCCAAGACGGTCGTCGCCGCGCCGGCCAAGCCGGCGGAGCAGGCCTGGGTCGTGAGCGAGATCTCCTCGCCGATCGACTACAGCCCGCTGCTGACGGCCACGATCCGTCCCACCCCCGCGGCGCCGGACGGCCCGGGCAGCCTGACGATCCGCTGCCACGGCGGCCACACCGCGCTTTCGGTCCGCGCGAGCGGGGCCTGGACGGCACCGCGCGACGGGCTCGCGGTCTCGACCCAGGTCGACGACCAGCCCGTCATGGCGCAGAAGTGGAAGCTGTCGGCCGACGCCAGGACCGCGACCTCCACCGATCTCGCCGGCGACTTCCTGAAGTCGCTGCCCGATGGCGGCCAGCTCAAGATCAGCGTCACCGACCGCGATGGCGGCCATCATGATGCGACCTTCGTGCTGTCCGGCCTCGACGCCGTGCGCACCCGGCTCGACAAGGCCTGCGGCGAGCAGGCGATGGCGAAGGCATCGACGGAAAACGACGCCAAGGATTCACATCGCTCCCACCGCGGGCGCTATTACGCCTACCGTCATCACGGCCGGAGGTAGCTCCAGCCCTTTTCCTGCAGCTCCATCAGCCGCACCACACCCGACGGCACCACCACGGCCTCCGACATGATCTCGATCGGATGGCCCTCCTTCTTCTCCATGCCCTCCTTGGTGTTGCCGCAGGCGGAGAGCTGCACCTTGCTCGGGAAGGCCATGTCCTTCAGCCGCTTGAGGCGGTCCTGCACCGGCGAGGTGTCGGCGCGCAGCATGTTGAGCCCGGGCCCATAGGTGACGACGTCGATGTCCACCTCCTCGCCCTTGGCGCGATAATATTCGATGACGTTGGTGACGTTGTTGAGCGCGAGATTCATCACCGCGGGATCGTTCTGATCGACCTGCACCACCAGACGATGCGGCTGTTTGACGGCTTCCTTGGTCAGGGCCGGCGAGGCGGCGGAAAGCGCGAGGCAGGCTGAAACGGCGGTCCAACAAAACCAGATACGCATTACACACTCCTTGAAATCACCGAGACGGCGGGGAGCATTGAGGAAAACGGCAGGCCCGTCAACGAAGCGCCGCCCGCGAGGTTAGCCGCCAAGCATAAAATCGGCGCGACAATTGGTCCGAAGGTATGAGCGTATGACGGGCGGCATGTCATTCCGGCATGGTTTCCGATGCGCGCCATCGTCAGGCGATGCGGTCCGCTGGGTGTGTGCATCGTCTCACTTCCGCAGGCTCGCCCAGACGCCGATGAGAATCAGCGCGCCGCCCAAGTCCTGGATCAGGGTCGGCGGCTCGCCGAGGATCACGAACGACAGGATTGCGCTCGCCACCGGCCCGACATAGAGCGCGAGCGACGCCCGCACCGAGCCGAAGCGTGCGGCGAGCACCGCGAAACCGACATAGGCGAGCACGCCGGGCACGAGGCCCGCGAAGACATAGGCCGCTGCGGCCTTGGCGCTGAACACCTGCGCGGGACTGTCCCACGTCTCGATCGCCGCCAGCGGCAAGGACCACAACGCGCCGGCTGCGGCGAACAGGCTGACGCGGGCCAGCGCCGATGCGCGCGGCGCCGCGCGGATCTGCAACAGCGTGTAGCCGGACCAGCCGAGCATCGCGAGCAGCGCCAGCCGGTCGCCCGATGTGCCCTCGAGGTCGAACAGCACGCGCGGATTGCCGCCCGAGATGATCAGCAGCGCGCCCGCGAGCGCGAGCGCCATGCCGAGGAGTTGCAGCGGCCCGATCCGCTCGAGGCCGAACAGGCGCGAGACGACCAGCACCGTGATCGGCGACAGCGCCATGATCAGCGCAATGTGGATCGCGGTGGTGGAGACGCCCGCCGCATAGACCGGGCCGCCGCACAGAAACATGCCGCAGAAGCCGGCGGCGAGAATGAGCCACCAATTCTGTCGCAGCGGAATCCGCTGCTGGCGGCTCTCGGCCAAGGCAAAGGGCGCCAGCGCGAGCGCGATGATCGACCAGCGGACGAAGGCGAGCGCGAACGGCGGCACCGATCCGGCGAGCCAGCGCGCCAGGATCGGGTTGGAGGCCTGGGCGGTCGCGACCAGGATGAAGCCGAGCAGCGCGACCGCGCCGGCCACGCCTTGCATGGAACGCGGCGTGCCGTCAGCCTTGGTGATGTCGCCGGCCGATGGGGTCATGGGAAGAAACTCGCTGATCGCGGCTGTCGGGGACTCGCTTCTTGCCGCCACGTCGCGGCCGGTCAAGCGCGCGGGCGCGCACCATCGCATTCCCGCGGCGCATGGCGCCCGGGGTTTTGCTCGGAATTGCTGTCCCTCGGAAGAAGAGGGCGCAGGGAAGACCGGGTACCCGCCGTACCCATGGCCCGCCTGCAACAAGAAACGCAGGCGGCAGTCACCACAGGTACGAACCGGAGCAACCGGCCTTCCCTGCGCAATGGTTTTAACGGCTTATGCCGCGCTCTCCCCGGGGAACGGGCTGTCTTGCCCCCGTCACCCCTGTGATGCGGAGCATCACAAAGAGCTTGACGCCAGCGTCGCGGCGCCAGGACCACGCGTCTTCGCCGTCCGCGTCATGCCGCTCGTCTCGCAGCACGGCCACGTCCATCGCATCCCGCCTCCCACGTCCGTGACGACCGCGAAGCGCCCCTCTGATGAAGGCGGGACGGGGGATATATGGCACCATTTCGGAAAAATAGCAAGAGGGGAATTTGGGCGGAGAGGACCAGCGGGGCTAAATAATTGAATTAATTTGATAATTTATTTTCGGTTAAAGCGAACTCACTAAGAAACGAGCCGGAGCAACCCTGGTGCAAATTCGAAGCGTGCCCAATTTCGATCTGGCGGCACATCCAGCCTCCATATATATCTCAGATTGTGCAAGCTTTGATCGTCTTGTACGCACGAAATCACGGAGCAAAG
>NZ_JAFAVV010000144.1 GCF_019242285.1 Bradyrhizobium sp. | reverse complement strand
CCAGCGTGCCGAGCGCCCAGCCGACGCCGATCCGCAGCAGCGAATAGGACAGGTGCTGCCAGAGCGCGCCGCTCGCGGTGAGCTGATAGATCGCGCGCGCGATCGCAAGCGGCGCCGGCAGGAACAGCGGATTGACCAGGCCGGCGCTGCCGGCGGCCTGCCAGATGACGATCACCAGGAGCAGCGCGAGCCATCCGGCATGGCGGCTGGTGGCGGGCACGAAGCCGGCGCCGCGAAAGCCGACCGGCCGCGTCTCGGCAGCTGCGTCTGCCCGCGGCGCCGCACGTTCAAGCATGCTGCACCTCCCGCTCGGCATCGATCGCCTCGTCGCGGATCAGGGACCACAATCGATTCTGCTGATCCAGCAGCCGGCCTCGCGCGCCGGCATCCCCACGCGCGCCGCGCGGCAGCGGCATGGTCACCACCTCGCGAATGCGGCCGGGCCGGCGGGACAACACCACGATGCGGTCGGCGAGCCGCACGGCCTCTTCGAGATTATGCGTCACGTAGACCGCGCCCATCGCGCCGTCGGCGAGCAGGCGAATGAAATCCTCCATCAGGAGCTCGCGCGTCTGCGCATCCAATGCCGACAATGGCTCGTCCATCAGCAGGATCGCGGGCCTCACCGCCAGCGCGCGGGCAATGCCGGCGCGCTGGCGCATGCCGCCGGACAATTGCTTCGGATAGGCGCCGCGGAAATCGGCAAGACCGGTGCGGCGCAGCGCATCGTCGACCAGCGCGCGGCGCTCGGCGACGCCGAGCGGGCTGTGCAGCAGCGGAAATTCGACATTGGCCTCGACCGTGCACCAGGGCAGAAGCGCAAAGTCCTGGAATACGAAGGTCAGCGGATTGAGGCTGCCGGGCGGCGGCGCGCCGCGCAGCTCGGCCATGCCGGCGACCGGCCGCAGCAGGCCGCCGAGGATCGAGAGCAGCGTGCTCTTGCCGCAGCCGGAGGGCCCGACGACCGCCACTACCTCGCCGGCGCGCACCGCGAACGACACGTCATCGAGCACGTCGAGTTCGCCGAAGCGGTGGCTGATATGGTCGGCGATCAGGTCCATTTGCTCTTGTCAGATTGCTTTTCTCGTCATTATCGACCTCGACCAGCATCCATGTGGCCAGTCATTCCGGGTCTGGCGCTTCGCACCGTCCCGGAATGACGGCGGCTGTTCAGTCCGACTTCACGAAATCCTTGTCGATGATTGCGCCCGCGTCAAACCCCTTGTCGACGAAGCCCTGCTCCTGGAGCCATTTGATCTGGTTGTCGACGTTCTTGATGTCGAGCTTGCCGTCCGGATCGATATAGGCGCAATTGCCGATGACCTGCTCGACCGCCAGGTTGGTGTATTTGGCAATGATTTCCAGATCCTGTTTCGTCTTGTCGTTGATCACGGCCTTGCCGTCCGTCACCGATGCCAGGATCACGTCGTGATATTCGCGGTCGGCGCGATCGAGCACGGCAAGCAGCTTCGTCACGAGCCCCTTGTTGGCGAGCGTCTTCGGCGAGGCGAACACCGCACCGAGCTGCCACGGCGTCTCGTCGCCGACCCAGCCCAGAAGTTTCACCTCGCCTTCGTCCATCAGCTTTCGCGCCGTCGAGACCGGCAGCAGCGCGGCATCGACGGTCTCGCCCTTCAAGGCAGCTGCGGCGTTCGAAAGCGATTGTAGCGGCACGATCTTCACGTCGCCGAGCCTGAAGCCGTATTTGTCGGCAAGCAGGCCGATCGAATAATGAAAGCTCGAGCCGACCTGCGTCACCGCGACCCGTTTGCCGGCGAGATCCTTCGGCGCCTTGAGGCCTGCCGCGAAGGCCTTGTTGCTCGCGAAGTAGCCGATCAGGGGATACCCCGCCTTCTCGCGGCTCATGCCGCCGATGACCTTCAGCGTGCCCTTGCCGGCGAGATTGAAGAGGCCGGCGGTGAAGGCGGTGACACCGTAATCGACGTCGCCCGAGGTGGTGGCGACCGCGATCGGCTGCGCTGCGTCGAAGAATTTCAGCTCGACGTCGAGGCCGGCATCGCGGAAATAGCCCTTGTCCTGGGCGATGAACACCGGCGCCGACGACGACAGGCGCAACACGCCGATCTTCGCCTTGACCGGCTCGTCGGCGCGTGCGGCGACGGCCATCGTCAACGCCACGAAGCCCGCGAGCACAAGCCGCGTCCATCCCGCCATCCACGTCTCTCCGTCGCGCGCATCCGATTAGGGCGCCCTGTGCCGCCAGCTCCTTGCAGCTTTGAGGGCGCATGACCCACCAGGCCGATAGTGGTCAGCCTCCGGTAGGCAATTTTCGCGATATCGGCAAGGGCGGCGAGCCTTGGACCTATCGTTCGCGATCCTGAGCACCATGATACACGCCGAGGATCAGTACCTCGTCCGGGTCCATCACCTGGTAGACGACAATGTAGGGCAGACCGCGCACAAACCCATTCATGGGTACCCGGGACACGACCGACGTGCCCCATACGTGGAAATTGGACAAGACGCTCGGCCGCGAGCCGAATGCGTGCGATGATCTGTGTAGCGGCGGTGGGATTGCGTTCGTGAACGAAGCCGAAAATCGCGCCGATGTGCTCTCGCGCTTGCTCCGTATAGCGCAGCCTCATAGGCCACAGGGTCTCCAGAGCAGAGCCATCTGCTCGTCGGTCGCGAACGTTCCCCTGCCCTCGCGGATATCGCGCTGAATACGTGCGACTTCCTCCGCCTGCGCATCGGTCAGCCGGTAACCGCTGGAGTCCTGGCGCTCCATCTCGAGCAGGATTTCGGCAGCATCCTCCTGACGTTGCCTGGGCCATTGCCGGATACGTTCGAGAACGTCTTCGAGGTCCTTTGTCATGGCGGTCATATAGCAAAACCGCGCGCATTCGTCACGGCCTGCCGCCCGGCCCCCGCTTCACGCCGCCGAGCGGATCGTATGCAGGAAGTCGTCGACATTGCCCCTCAGCGACACCGCCTGCTGTTGCAGCGCGGCGGCCGCCGCCAGCGTCGCCTCGGCGCCGGTGTCGGTCTCGCCCGCCACCGCGCGCACGTCGACGATCTCGCGGCTCACCGCGGCGGTGCCGCTCGCCGCTTCCTCGACATTGCGGGCGATCTCGCCGGTCGCAGCTCCCTGCTGCTCGACGGCCGACGCGATGGCGGTGGATATCTCGGCCATCTCCCTGACGGTCGCACCGAACTGCGTCATCGCCGTCACTGTCTCGCCGGTGGCGCTCTGGATGGTCGCGATCTGGGTGGCGATCTGCTCGGTGGCCTGCGCGGTCTGCGATGCGAGATTCTTCACCTCGCTGGCGACGATGGCAAAACCCCTGCCGGCGGCGCCGGCGCGCGCCGCCTCGATGGTGGCGTTCAGCGCGAGAAGGTTGGTCTGGCTGGCGATCGCCTGGATCAGTTGAATGATGTCGCCGATCTTCTCCGCCGCGCTGGAGAGCCCGTGAATCAATTCCGAGGTCCGCTGCGTCTCATGGGTGGCGCGGCTCGACACCGAGACCGAGCGCTGCACCTGGCCGGAGATTTCACGGATCGAGGCAGCAAGCTCTTGCGTCGCCGAAGCCACGGTCTGCACGTTCACCGAGGCCTGCTCGGCGCGGGAGGCGACGGCTTCCGCGAGCCCGCGGCCACGCTCGGCGACGCGCGCCAGATCCTCGGCGCTGCGGCCCATCTGCTCGGCGCGACCGCCGACGCCGGAAATCACGCCCTGCATGCCTTGCTCGAAGCGGCCGGCGAGCTCGGCCATCACGCGGACGCGATCGGCGTCGGATGTCTCGCGCTGCGCGGCGGCCTCCCGCTCCATGCGGCGCACGGCCAGCGCGTTGTCGCGGAACACCTCGACGGCCCGCGCCATGCGGCCGATCTCGTCACGCGATTCACCGCCGGGGATCACTTCGTCGAGCTGGCCGTCTGCCAGCGATTGCATCCGGTCGGTCATGCGCCGGATCGGACCGGAGACGCTGGCGCCGATCAGCCAAGCCAGCAGCGTGCCGAGCACGAGCGCGCCGGCCGCGGTGATGATCAACGTCTGCCGCGTGTCCTCGACGGCCGCGGCGGTCTGCTTGCCGTGCGCGGAGCGAACTGCATCGAGCTTCTGGTTGATCCGATTGACTTCGGCGCCGATCGTGGCGCCGGCCTTCGCGAGATCCGCCTGTCGCGCGCGCAGGTCAGCGGCGACCTTGATCACGTCGTCGAGCGCACTGGCGTCGGCCGCGATCGCGGTCTTGAGTGCCGAGACCAGCGATTTCAGCTTGCGCTCGTCAGTGCCCGTGATCTCGGCCTCGGTATCGGCGATGGCGAAATCGGCGTAGCGCATCGCGAGCTTGGCGTCGTCGGAATCCGCCGTCGACAGCGTGTTCGCATAACGCATCACCGAGAGACGCACCGCGTCGACCACGCTTGCAAGGCGCAACGGGTTGAGCAGCGGCTCGGCCTCGGAGCGATTGGCCAATGCGACCTGGATGCCACCGACGTTCAAAGCCGCGACCGCGCCTTGGGCATCGGTCCTGGTCGTGGCGGCGCGCAGACGATCGACGGCTTCGGCGGCCGCGGCAAACGACGAGCGGTAGCTTTCCAGCGCGGTGCGGACCTGGCCGATACCGTCGGCAATGGCGCTGAGCCTGCCGAACTGGCCGCCAACCTGGTCGGCGAGCTGGCCGACGCGCTCGATCGCCTTGGCCGCAGCGTCCTTGTCTCCGACGTTCCAGGTGCGGATGAATTTCTCCACCGCACCATTGGCGGTAAGCAGCGCGGCATGGACCTGCGACATGCCGGCGTCGCCGGCGGCGCTGATGACGAGCTCGTCGACGGTGCCGCCGACATGCTCGACCTGAACCATGGCGAAACCGGCAAGCAGGACGAGGAAGCCCAGCACAACCGCGAAGCCGCCGAAAATCCGCGGGCGAGTACCGATCCAGGACATCATGGAGGACAGTTTCATGGCAGTTCCAAAATGAGCTTCAAGGCGTAGACCGGATGGCGGCGAGCAGCTCCTTGCCGAACTTCTTCTCGAATTCGGCATCGAGCGGCTTCACCGCCTCGATGAAGGCCTTGCGGTCGAACGTCTCTATGACGTCCATGCCGCTGCTGCGCAGCTCGGCGACCTTCTCGCTGTCGGCCTGGGCCCGCCAGGTCGCTTCGGCTCCCGCCTTGGCGGCCGAGATCAAGAGCTCCTGGTCATGCGGATCGAGCTGCTCGAACATCGCGCGGTTGGCGACGAAGGCAATCGGCGCGAAGAAATGACCGGTCAGCGTCAGATATTTCTGCACCTCGTAGAATCGGCTGGCGGCGATGGTCGGCACCGGATTCTCCTGGCCGTCGAGACGCCCATCCTTGAGCGCGGCATAGACCAGCGGAAACTCCATCGGCACCACCTGCGCGCCGAGTGCCTGGAAGGTCATCTGGTAGACCGGGTTCGGGATCACGCGGATCTTGAGGCCCTTGACGTCGGCGGGCGTGCGGATCGGGTGCTGGGAATTGGTGAGGTTGCGAAAGCCCTGCTTGCCGAGCGCCAGCAGCACCAGCCCCTTGTCGGCGAACTTGGCGGCGATCGCCGCGCCCACCGGGCCCTGCGCGACCGCCTTGGCATGCGCCACGTCGCGGAACAGGAAGGGGATGTCGAACACGCCGAGTTCCGGAACGACCGAAGAGGTCACGCCACCGGAGATCACCGCGACGTCGACGGCGCCGCTGCGGGTCGCGGCGAGAATGGCGTTCTCGCTGCCCAGCGCATTGCCGGCGCGTTCATCGATGACGATACGCCTGCCGGAGAGTGCGAGCAGCTTCTGATGGAACTCGTCGGCACCGACCTGCTGGGGATTTTGCATCTGCGAATTGAACGCCAGCGACATCAGCTTCGGCGAACCGACCACCGGGGGCGAGATCAGCAGCACCGAGGCTGCCATCATCGAGCCCGCAAGCCAAAATCCTCGTAACTGTCTGCGCATTTCACACCACCACCCGGCAACGCCCGCAGACCTAGCAAGGAATGATGGTTAAGGGCTTAAGAAGGCGAGCATCGGCCTCCGTAGTTCAACGGAGGCGTAAGCGGTAGAGTGGGCCAAGCGAACCATTTGCATTGGAACCTGCCACGCAAAGGCAGGAGCGTGCCCACCAGCCGCGGTCGCCGCATCCAAAGATGGTGGGCACGTCGCTTCGCTCCTTGGCCCGCTCCTACGTCGGGTCCCACCTGCCGGCCCGCTTCTCGGCAAACGAGGCGAGGCCTTCCGCGGCCTCTGTCGTCTGGCGCCTGGCGGAATGCAGCTTCACCAGCCGATCATAGGCCGCGTCGTCGACGGCCATGCCGCCGAACGAGCTTTCCATCGCAAGTCGCTTGGTCTCGGCCAGCGCCTCCGGCGCGTTGGCGAGCAACTGCTCGACGACCTTGGCGCCGGCGGCGTCGAGTTCGGCGAGCGGCACAACCTCGTGCACGAGGCCGATGCGGCGCGCATCCGCCGCATCGAAGCGCTCGCCGGTCAGCGCGTAGCGGCGTACCTGCCGCGTGCCGATGGCGTCGCAGAGTTGCGGGATGATGATCGCGGCGGTCAGTCCCCAGCGCACCTCCGTGATCGAGAACATCGCGTTGTCGGCCGCAATCACGACATCGCAGGCCGATATCACGCCGGTCCCGCCGCCGAAGCAGCCGCCCTGCACCAGCGCCACGGTCGGCACCGGCAGGCGGTTGAGCCGCTGCACCGCTTCGAAAGTGGCGCGCGACGCCGCCTCGTTCGCGGCAGGCGATTGCGGCCGCACGCCATTGATCCATTTCAGGTCGGCGCCGGCCTGGAAATGGCGGCCGTTGCCCTTCAGCACGACGACCCGCAGCGGCTTGCCACCGAGATCGTCCATCGCCGCCAGCACGCCCTGGATCAGGCCGGCATCGTAGGCGTTGTTCACTTCGGGGCGGTTCAGCGTGACGGTGGCGACACCGCGGGAGTCGAGTTCCCACAGCACGGGATTGGCGGTCATCGCATGTCCTTTCGGCGAGGGGCCGTCTTGGACGCGCATCGCTCGGCCGGTTGCGCCGCGCGCGCCCTTGTGGAAACCTCACATTATCTTACGCATTCCTACAGGACCTTCCACCCCATGCGGATCTGTATCTTCGGCGCGGGCGCCGTCGGCAGCCACCTCGCGGTGCGGCTTGCGCGCGCCGGACACGATGTTTCCTGCGTGATGCGCGGCGCGCATCTTCACGCGGCAAGGAACAACGGCCTCACCCTTCGCGTCGGCCATGACAGCTTTCCGGCGCAGGTCGCGGCCTCCGACGATCCGGCGGCGCTGGGCCCGCAGGACGTCGTGATCTCGACCTTGAAGGCGACCGGCATCGCGAGCCTCGCCGACGGGCTGAAGCCGCTGCTCGGCGACGACACGCCCGTGATCTTCGCACAGAACGGCATACCCTGGTGGTATGACATCGGCCTGCCGGCCGATCACCCGCCGGCGCCCGACCTGTCGTTCCTCGATCCCGGCGGACGGTTGCGCGCGACGGTGCCGACGGCGCGCATCATCGGCGGGGTGATCTTTTCCTCCAACGAGGTGATCGAGCCGGGCGTGGTCGAAAACCTGTCTCCGGAGCGGAACCGGCTCCAGATCGGCGAATGCGATGACCGGGCGAGCGAGCGGGTCGGCGCGCTGCGCGCATCGTTCGAGGCAGCGTCGGTTGAGTCGCCGCCGGTCCCGAACATCAGGGAGGCGATCTGGTCGAAGCTCCTGACCAACATGTCGATGTCGGTGCTGTGCCTGCTCACCGGTCAGACCGCGCGCGGCGTGCGCGATGAGCCGCTGTTCCGTGACGTGATCCCGCGCCTGCTCGAGGAGGCCAACGCCGTCGGTCAAAGCTGTTGCCCCGAGGTCAAGCGCGTCAGCCGCTCCGGGCCTGCGCCCGAGCACAAGCCGTCGATCCTGCAGGACTACGAGCTGGGCCGCGCCATGGAAATCGACGTGCTGGTGCGCGCGCCGGCCGCCTTCGCGCGCGCCGCCAACCTCGCGACGCCGATGCTCGACTTCCTTGGCGCCCTCGCCACCCAGAAGGCGCGCGACAAGGGGCTGTATGCGGCATGAACGCGCAACCATGACAAGGAGGCGGGAGAGGATACATGGAAGTCAGGGACAAGGTCTGTGTCGTCACGGGCGGCGCGAGCGGCATCGGCGCGGCGGTCGCCCGCGCCTGGGCCAGGGAGGGCGCGCGCGGCGTCGTGGTCGCGGACCTGAAGACCTCGCGCGACCGTCTCGCCGAAGTCGCGGGCGACGTGGACGGGCTGGCGGTGACCGCCGATGTCGGCGAGGAGGCCGACATCCAGGCGCTGATCGCGGCGGCGGAAGCGAAATACGGCCCGATCGACGTGTTCTTCTCCAATGCCGGGCTGTCGCGCAAAGGGCAGGACAGCGCCTCCGACGCCGACTGGGACGTGAGCTGGCGGGTGCACGTGATGAGCCACGTGTTCGCAGCGCGCGTGCTGGTGCCGAAGATGCTTTCGCGCGGCTCCGGCTATCTGCTCAGCACCGCGTCCGCCGCAGGGCTGCTCGCCTCGCTCAATTCCATGCCTTACGGCGTGACCAAGAGCGCGGCGGTGGCGCTCGCCGAGCATCTCGCCATCCAATATGGCGACCGCGGCATCCGCGTCTCCGTGCTGTGTCCGCAGTCGGTGCAGACCGGCATGACCGTGCCGGGGCCGAGCGCTGCGCGGGTCGACGGCGTGCTGCAGCCCGAGGAGGTCGCGCGCATGGTGATCGAGGCGATGGCGGAGGAGCGCTTCCTCATTCTCACCCACGCGCAGGTGCAGGAATACATGCTGCGCAAGGCCTCAAGCCGCGAGCGCTGGCTGTCCGGCATGCGCCGCCTGCGCGATCGGATCTACGGGACGAAGGCCGGATGAGATTCACAACCCGGGCGGAGCCGCAGGGTGGCTGAGGCGCGGCGCGCCGTGCCCACCATTGTCTCGACATGGCGGCCGCGAATGGTGGGCACGCTTGCGCCTTCGTGTGGCGAGCTTACGTGCATGTGGTCGCTTAGTTAGCCCACCCTACCCATCTTCGCGCCGCGCCCGGTCAATGATACCTGGCGCGGCCGTGGGAGGCGCGGAGCGTCCACAGCGAGCGGCTGTCGGCGAGCAGCGGCTCGGCCACCACCTTGCTGCTCTGACTGTCCTGCAGCGCGCCCACGAAGTCGGCGAACCATTGCTGGATGGAATGGCCGGAGAGCTTCTCCATCATCGCCTCATAGCGCATCCGCCGCTCCGGCAGCGGCATCGACAGCGCGGTCACGATGGTGCGCGCCATGCCGTCGATATCGTGCGGATTGACCAGCAGCGCAGTGTCGAGCTCGTTGGCGGCGCCGGCGAATTTCGACAGCACCAGCACGCCGGGATCGGCCGGATTCTGCGCGGCGACATATTCCTTGGCCACGAGGTTCATGCCGTCATGCAGCGGCGTCACCACGCCGACCTGCGCGGTGCGATAGAGCCCGGCGAGCACGCCCTGGCCAAAGCCCTTGTTCAGATAGCGGATCGGTGTCCAGTCCACCTCGCCGTGGCGGCCGTTGACGTCGCTGACGCGCTTGGCCACCTCGTTCTGCAAATTGCCATAGGCCTCGATCGAGCCGCGCGAGGGCGTGGCGATCTGCAGCAGCGACACGCTGCGCAGGAACTGCGGATGCTCGGTCCACAGCCGATCGAACGCCGTGATTCGATTGAGGAGGCCCTTGGAGTAGTCGAGCCGGTCGACACCGATCGCGAGACGCTCGCCGTTCAGGCTGCGGCGCAGCCGCGATACATCGGGATGCGTGACCGCCTTGGCGGCGTTCTGCGCGAATTTCTCCGCATCGATACCGATCGGAAAAACCGAAAAGCGCGTGCGGCCGTGCTGCGACAGCACGACGTCGTCCTGCACCGCGAGCTCGAGCTCGGCGCGGACATAAGAGAGGAAATGCTCGCGGTCCTGCTCGGTCTGGAACCCGACCAGGTCGTAGGCCAGCATCGCCTCGATCAGCTCGCGATGACGCGGCACGCTCTCGACCACGCCGCGCTCCGGCCACGGCGTGTGCAGGAAGAAGCCGATCGGCCCGGTGACACCGAGCTCGCGCAGCTCGGCGCCGAGCGCGAGGAAGTGATAGTCCTGCACCCAGAACGCGGTGTCGGGCTTGTTGAAGCGCAGCAGCGCGCGCGCCATGAAGGCATTGACCTCGCGATAGCTGCGATAGTCGTCGGCCGAGACGCGGATCAGGTCGCTGCGCGAATGCAGCGCCGGCCACAGCGCCGAATTGGCGAAACCTTCGTAATAGCCACCGTAATGCGCGGCCGGCAGGTCGAGCAGCGCCAGCGCGCCGGCGCCGAGCGACTCGATCTCCGCGAATGGTTCCTTGTGCAGGCCATCCCGCACCCGGCCGGAGGAACCGACCCAGATCGCTCCGGACTTCTCGACCACGGGCAGCAGAGCGGCGGCAAGCCCGCCGGTCATGGGTTCGTTGGCTTTGCCGCGCGCGACGCGGTTCGACACGACGACGAGGTTCAAAGGTGAACTCCTGATGGCCCGAGCATTTAACAACTATTCATCATTGTGGTTCCTTTAAGGGCATGAATTGAAACTAAATTCAGGCATAGACGATGGAACCCGGCGCAAATACGAATAAAGTAAAAATTGCTAGCGCGAAGGCACGCTACCGTGCGGAAAAAAGCTCAAGGCGGCCACAAAGTGTGCGTGGACGCGAAGCGATGATGGCCGGCGCGTGGCGCCGCCCCGATGGCGGTTCCGCCAAACAACCATTCAGTTGAGCAGCCGCGCGAGGAAGGCGCGCACGTCGGAAGGCGAATCGAAGTGGCCGTCGACGCCGATCGCGCGACGTCCGACGGAGAACGAAAGCCCATCGTAGTCGGGCATCATGGCGAAGACGGATTCGTCGGTGACGTCGTCACCGATGAACAGCGGCTTGCGGCCCTGGAACGGCGTACGCGTCATCAATTCGCGCACCCCGCTCGCCTTGGTGAAGCCGGCCGGCTTGATCTCACAGACGAACTTTCCCGGCAGCACCTCGATCGGCGCGTTCGGCAGGTCGGCGCGGATCAGCGACACGGCCTCATAGATCGCCTTCTCCGCATGCGGAGCGAGACGGTAGTGCAGCGCCAGCGAATAGCCCTTGTCCTCCAGCAGGATTCCGGGGCTGAGATGCGCGATCGTCGCAAGCCGCCGCTTCAGCTCCTTGTCGAGCGGTGGCGCCGCCGCAGCGGTGGCGTCGCTCTCGGCCATCAATCGCATCTCGGCGCCGTGGCCGCCGACCACGGGGAATTGCGCCGGGGCGAAGATCAGGTCGATGTCGTTGAGCGAGCGGCCGCTGACCAGCGCCAGCGCACCCGAGGTTTTTTCCTTGAGCCGGTTCAGCGTGTCGGCGAGATCCGGCGGCACCCAGACCTCGCGCGGCGTCGGCGCGAGATCGAGCAGCGTGCCATCGATGTCGAGCAGGATCGCGACGTGGTCGAGATGCGGCACCAGAAGATGCGGCACCGGGACGACTTCGGGCGCTTCGTCGCCGCGATCCTTGGGTGTCGGCCGCTCGGCCAGATCGTCGCTCATCTCGTGCTACTCCACCGCGGCAAGCGGCTGCGCCACCGTTTCCAGCGACTTCCGCTCGGCTGAGACCGCATAGCGCCAGGCGATCAGCGCCGCAACGATCATCAGCACCGCACCGAACAGATAGCCCGCAAAGACGCTGCCGCGCGAGCCGGTATCGATCAGCGCCCCGAACAGCGCGGGACCGGCCACACCGCCAATACCGGTCCCGATGGCATAGAACAGCGCGATCGCCAGCGCCCGCACTTCGAGCGGAAAGGTTTCGCTGACGGTGAGATAGGCCGCGCTCGCCGCGGGCGAGGCGAAGAAGAAGATCACCATCCATGCGATGGTCTGGGTCTGTGCGCTCAGCGCGCCGATCTGGAACAGGTAGCCGGACAGCGCGAGCAGCACGCCGGAGACGCCATAGGTCAGCGCAATCATGACCCGGCGGCCGAGCGTGTCGAACAGCCGGCCGAGCAGCAGCGGCCCGAGGAAATTGCCGGCCGCGAAGGGCAGGATATACCAGCCGATATGGTCGGAGCCGATGCCGTAGAAATCAGTCAGCACCAGCGCGAAAGTGAAGAAGATCGCATTGTAGAAGAACGCCTGCGCGACCATCAAGACAAGCCCCACCAGCGCGCGCCGGCGATAGGTCGAGAACAGCGTGTGCGCGACCTCGCCAAGCGGGGTGTGGTCGCGCATCTTGAGTCTGATTTTCGCAAAGCCCTGCGCGCTGTCCTGCTTGTGCCCGATCACGCTTTTCTCGATGCCGTCGACGATCGCATGCGCCTCGTCGGGATGGCCGTGGATCATCAGCCAGCGCGGACTTTCGGGAATCCACATCCGCATCACCAGCACGATCAGCCCGAGCGCAGCGCCGATGAAATAGGCGAGCCGCCAGCCGAGATCGGGCCCGGCAACGGCGGGATCGAGCAGCAGAATCGCGCTGGCCGCGCCGATCGCCGCCCCGATCCAGAAGCTGCCATTGATGACGAGATCGGTCCAGCCGCGGTAGCGCGCCGGCACCAGCTCCTGGATGGTCGAGTTGATGGCGGTGTATTCGCCGCCGATGCCGGCGCCGGTGAGAAAGCGAAACAGCGCGTAGCTCATCACGCTCCAGGAGAAGGCGGTCGCGGCAGTGGCGCTGAGATAGAGCGCAAGCGTGATGAAGAACAGTTTGCGGCGGCCGATGCGGTCGGTGAGCCAGCCGAAGCCGAGCGCGCCGAGCACGGCGCCCAGAAGATAGGCGCTGTTGGCGAAGCCGACATCGAGATTGGAGAACTGCAGCGTCGGCGACTGCTTGAGGGCGGCGGACAAGGCACCCGCCAAGGTCACCTCGAGCCCATCGAGGATCCAGGTGATGCCGAGCGCGAGGATGACGCGGGTGTGAAAGCCGCTCCAGGTCAGGCTGTCGAGGCGCGATGGGATCGTGGTCTCGATGATGCGGCCGCCGGCGTTCGTAGCGGCGGAAGGAACAACGTCATTGTCACGGATCGGCTGTACGCTCATCGATCGACCAATGCAAAAGGCCCTGAGCACGAAGGCGTGCCGGGCCATCCGAAGGCGCTGGCAGCAGGTTCTTGAAACTGCCCGTCGTCACAACGCCTCGGGGCCGTCGCGGGTTCCCGAAGTCCGCCATCAGGAACGGATCGCCGCCATCCTCGTTTCGCCATAAAGGTGAGGAGCTGCGATGGCGGAACGTAAACGCAAGGGCACGACGCGCGGCGCTGGAGCACGCAAGGCGAGCCGGAAGCCGACCGCCCGCAAGGCATCGACCCGCCGCCGACCCGCACGCAAGTCGGGAGCGCACACGACATCGCCGAAACGATGGTCGGCCCGGGTGACGCGGGAGAGCGACGCGCTGGACCTCAAGGGCGGCGTGTTCAAACAGTCGAGCGCGACGAGGATCGCCGCGTCGCTGAAGCGCTCGGCGGAGAAGAGCTCGCGCCGCAAGGCCGGCGCCTATCGCTCCGCGCTGTCGATGTTGACCTTCTACATCAACCGGGCCGGGAAGAACCTGCCAAAGTCCCAGCGCGATCGACTCGAACGCGCCAAGGTCGAGCTGAAGCGGCAGTTCGGACGAGATTGAGTTCCGGATCGAGTCACGGCGAAATCGAAGGCCCTCCGCCTATTCCGGAATCTCGCCAAACGTGTCGCCCGCCGGCAGCACGGCGTGGCGGATCAGGCGGGAATCCTCCACCGCGGCCTGGCGGTGCTTCACCGCCTCGCGATAGACGGGGTCGCGGATCATCTCCACGAAGGCGGCAACGCTCGGATATTCGGCGATGAAACAATGGTCCCAGCGCTCCTCGCTCGGGCCGATCAGCATCAGTTCGAATCGGCCCTGCCAGACGATGCGACCGCCGAGCCGCCTGAAAACCGGTCCGCTTTCCCTGCCATAGGCCGCATACGCTTCCGCGCCGCTCGCCTTGCGGCCGTCCGGATAGGCCGCCTCCTTGCGCAGCCTGACCAGATTGAGCATGTGGATCGGCCCGGGCCGGTCATTGTGCCGGAACTGCGCAAACACTTCCTTGGTCGGATCGATATGGCCCATGCGGCCCTCCCTGCTCTTACGCTCAACCGATCTTAGCACGCTCCACGCCTACCCTAATGCCGCGTTAACCTTTGGGTAAGGAGCCCTTAAACTCCGCACGCTAGCTTACGCCCCAGGGGGCGGGGTGTGAGCGGCGTTCGGCGTATGACGTTGGGACGGAAAAAGAGCAGCGCGCGCAAGGAGCCGCAGTTCGGTATCAGCGCCTCGCTCGCCGCGCTGCGCCTGTCGCCGGAGGACCGCATCCCCACGCCCGCCGACGAGAAGCCGCCCAAGAAGTCCGCCAAATCATCGGCCAGGCGCAAGCCCGAGCCCAGCCGCAAACCCGAGCCCGATCCGGACGAGGACGAGCCCACCCCCGCGCCGAAGCTGCGCGAGCGCCGGACCGATGCCGGCAAGCGCAACAAACCGCGCGGCAGCCTCACGCTGTCACGCTTTTGCTATTGGGTGCTGGTGCTCGGCATCTGGGCCGGAATCGTGCTGATCGGCGCCGTGGTCTGGGCCGGCGCGCATCTGCCGCCGATCCAGTCGCTCGAAATTCCCAAGCGGCCGCCGACCGTCGAGATCACCGGGCTGGACGGCAGCATGCTGGCGCAACGCGGCGAGATGGCGGGCGCCAATGTGGCGCTGAAGGACCTGCCGGCCTATCTGCCGAAAGCCTTCATCGCGATCGAGGACCGCCGCTTCTACTCGCATTTCGGCATCGACCCCTATGGCATCCTGCGCGCCGTGGTGGCCAACCTCGCGCATCACGGCGTTTCGCAGGGCGGCTCGACGTTGACGCAGCAGCTCGCCAAGAATCTGTTCCTGACCCAGGAGCGCACCTTCGCGCGCAAATTGCAGGAGGTGGAGCTCGCGCTATGGCTGGAGCGGAAATATTCCAAGAACGAGATTCTGGAGCTCTATCTCAACCGCGTCTATTTCGGCTCCGGCGCCTATGGCGTGGAAGCCGCCGCGCAGCGCTATTTCGGCAAGTCCGCCAAGAACGTCACATTGGCGGAGGCCGCGATGCTCGCTGGCCTCGTCAAGTCGCCCTCGCGGCTGGCGCCCAACCGCAATCCGGAGGGCGCCGAGCAGCGCGCCCATGTCGTGCTGGCGGCGATGGAGGACGCCAATTTCATCACCGACGCCCAGGCCCAGGCCTCGATCACCCGTCCCTCCATCTCGGTGAAGCCGGCCGGCGCCGGCACGATCAATTATGTCGCCGACTGGATCGGCGAGGTACTCGACGACCTGGTCGGCCAGATCGAGGAGAGCATCGTGGTCGAGACCACGATCGACCCGAAGCTGCAGAGCCTTGCCGAGGCCGCCGTGATCGACGAGCTGGCCGCCAAGAGCGTGAAATTCAACGTCAGCCAGGGCGCGCTGGTGGCGATGACCCCGAATGGCGCGGTGCGCGCCATGGTCGGTGGCCGAAACTACGCCGAAAGCCAGTACAACCGCGCGGTGACCGCCAAGCGCCAGCCCGGCTCGGCGTTCAAGCCGTTCGTCTATCTGACCGCGATGGAGGCCGGGCTGACGCCGGAAACGGTGCGGTACGACGCGCCGCTCGACGTCAAGGGCTGGAAGCCCGAGAATTACAGCCGTGAATATTTCGGACCGGTGACGCTGACCCAGGCGCTGGCGATGTCGCTCAACACCGTCGCGGTCCGCGTCGGCCTCGAGGTTGGCCCGCGAAACGTGGTGCGCACCGCGCATCGACTCGGCATCGCCTCCAGGCTCGAGCCCAACGCCTCGATCGCGCTTGGCACCTCCGAAGTCTCCATGGTGGAGCTGGTCGGCGCCTATGCGCCGTTCGCCAACGGCGGCTTCGCCGTCTCCCCGCACGTCGTGACGCGGATCCGCACCGTCGACGGCAAGCTGCTCTATGTCCGCCAGGTGGACGAGCGCGCCCAGGTGATCGAGCCGCGCTATGTCGCCGAGATGGACACCATGATGGAGCAGACGCTGATCTCGGGCACCGCGCGCAAGGCCGAGATCCCGGGCTGGGTCGCAGCCGGCAAGACCGGTACCAGCCAGGATTTCCGCGACGCCTGGTTCATCGGCTACACCGCGAACCTCGTCACCGGCGTCTGGCTCGGCAATGACGACTCCTCGCCGACCAAGAAGGCGACCGGCGGCGGCCTGCCCGTCGAGGTCTGGACGCGCTTCATGCGCGCTGCGCATCAGGGCGTGCCGGTCGCCAGCCTGCCGAACGCGCAGCTCGCGCCCTTCCCCACCCTTGCCCAGATCGCCTCGCAGATCACTGGCCCCGCGACACCGCCGCCGCCCGTGCAATCGGGCTACGGCTATCGGCCACCCCCACCGCCAACGCGCTCAGCATATTCCGGGCCGGTGCGGCCGGAGCCGGCCGCGGGCCTCGACGGCTGGCTGACAGATCGGCTGTTCGGCAGCGGGCGATAGGGCCTGGCAAGGGGCGCACACACGCCGCATATTCTCCGCTGGATCACCCGCGGAAGCGGGTGATCCAGCATTCCAGAGACGGCAGTGATGGAATCGATAGGCCACAGCGTGCTGGGTCGCCCGGTCGCGCCGGGCGACGACACCGGAATCAAAACGGTGCAGGTCGAGGCTCTAATCCTCGATGCCGTAGCGATGCAGATCGTTGCCGTGGGTGTCGAGCCATCTCTTGGCACGCTCGACCGACGGGCAGATGCGGGCGACCACCCGCCAGAACCGCGGCGAGTGGTTCATCTCGACCAGATGCGCCACTTCGTGGGCCGCGAGATAGTCGAGCACGTAGGGCGGCGCGAGGATCAGCCGCCAGGAGAACGACAGCGAGCCCGCCGAGGTGCAGGAGCCCCAGCGGCTCGACTGATCGCGGATCGACAAGCGCTTGACCCGCACCGACAGCGCCTCGGCATGATATTGGGCGGACTTCTGCAGGTCCTTGCGCGCCTCACGCTTGAGGAAATCGCGGATGCGGCGGTCGGTGTGCTCCGGTCCGCCGGCGACGCACAGCACCTTCTCGCCGGAGTCGCGCATCTCCGTCCACACCGTGCCGCGCTCGCCGGCGCGATGAACGATGCGGTGCGGCGTGCCGCGCAGCGGCAACACCGTGCCCGGCTGGAAGGGCGCGGCCTTCGGCAGCCGGCCGAGGCGCGCCGCGATCCAGCCGCCATGGAGCTGCGCAAAATCCCTCGCCTCGGCAATGGTGCCGCGCGGCGGCATGGTGAGGATCGCTTCGCGGTCGGTCGGATGGATGCGCAAAGTGTAACGGCGCGCGCGCCGGTGCCGGCGCAGTCGGATCGCAAAGACCTGCGAGCCATGCTTGACCAAAAGAGTCGAGGGTTCGGCGGGCCGCCGATACAGGAGCGCGCGAGTGGCCATTTCCGTCATTCCGGGGAGAAGCAGTCCGCCCGGATTCTGCCATATCCATCGCGAAGGGAAGCGCCCGGCGCAAAAACAAATCATTTGCCCAATATACAGGGGTTTTGATCGCACCGGGCGCTACAGGATGGGGTGACGAGGATCAATTTTGGCGGTCAAATCTAGGTTCCCCGGGCACCAAAGAGTGACTTAACAATCACTCCTTGAGCGCAAAGGAATCAACCTACCAAAATACCGATTTTCAGCGCGCAGCATCGCACCAAAGGCTGTCCACCAGGGACTGGCGCGCGCGGCAGTTCCGCGCGCAAACCATTGCGAAGACTCTCTTATTCGGCGGCAGCCGCGAGCAAAGACTTCGAACTGGCGGCCGATATCATGAAATCGGAGATGCGCGGCACGATCTCGGAGCGAAAGCGGGAACCGTTGAACACACCATAGTGTCCGACTCCGGGCTGCATGTAGTGCACACGGCGGTGCGCGGGGATCGAGCTGCACAATCGATGCGTCGCCTCGGTCTGACCGAGCCCCGATATGTCGTCGTTCTCGCCTTCCACCGTCATGAGCGCAACCCTCGTCACCTTCGAAGGATCGACCGGACGGCCGCGATGAGTCATTTCACCCTTCGGCAACGCGTGGCGGATGAACACGGTCTCGACCGTCTGCAGATAATATTCGGCAGTGAGGTCCATCACCGCGAGATATTCGTCGTAAAAGTCGCGATGCTTGTCGACGAGATCGCCGTCGCCCTTCACCAGGTTGCGGAACAGGGCCTTGTGAGCGTCCATGTGGCGATCGAGGTTCATGCTGATGAAGCCGTTGAGCTGCAGGAAGCCCGGATAGACGTCGCGCATCATGCCCGGATGCGGGAACGGCACCTTGGTGATGACGTGGCTGCGGAACCAATCGATGCCGCGCTGCTCGGCGAGCTTGTTGACCGCAGTCGGATTGCAACGGGTGTCGATCGGACCGCCCATCAGGGTCATCGACAGCGGCACGAAGGGGTCGCGGTTCGCCTCCATGACGGACACGGCGGCCAGCACCGGCACCGACGGCTGGCACACCGCGACCACGTGCATGTTGCCGCCAAGCGCATGCAGCATCTCGATGAGGTAGTCGATGTAATCGTCGAGGTCGAAGCGGCCCTCCGCCAGCGGCACCATGCGGGCGTCGGCCCAGTCGGTGATGTAGACCTCGTGGGTTGGCAGGAAAGCCTCGACCGTGCCGCGCAGCAGCGTCGCATAATGGCCGGACATCGGCGCCACGATCAGGATGCGCGGCTGCGGGTTGCGCAGCGGCCGCGTCATCCGGCGATCGAAATACAGCAGGCGGCAGAACGGCTTTTCCCAGACACTGCGGATCTCGACCGGAGTGCGGATGCCGCTGACCTCGGTGTCGACGATGCCCCATTCCGGCTTGCCATAGCGGCGCGTGGTGCGCTCGAACAATTCGCAGGCCGCGGCGACGGACTTGCCGAGCTCGGTGTGGGTGAGCGGGTTGAGTGGATTCTGAAACAGGATCTTGGTCGCATCCGTGATGGCGCGCGCCGGGTTGAGCGACGCGTGCGCCATCTCGTACATCCAGTACATCGGCGTCGTGAGCGCCGGACTGCCTTCGGCCACCAGTGGCGGTGCGCCGCCAAACTCACCAATCGGCATTTCAAATTTCCCTTCGCAACGCAGCATAGTGCCGAATGCGTAATTAAGCGTCAATGCGTCGCATCGGGATATGTAGGGTGCGCCGGTACGGAAGCGCCCGGGAATCCACGGGAAAGTGACCTATTCGCCACCGCCGAGCAGGGAGCCGTGCCGTCGGGCGCTCTGCAAAAAGGCAAGAAATGCTGCAAATGAAGCCAACAGCAGCAGGGCGTTGAGCGCCAGCGCCGCCACCATCAGGTCGGCACGGAAGACGTGATCGATCAGGAGCGCCCGCATCCCCTCGAAGACGTAGGTCGGCGGCAGCGACCAGGAAACGTATTGCAGCCAGTGCGGCAGCACCCGCACCGGATAATAGACGCAGGCGAGCGGCATCAACGCGAACATCAGCGTCCAGACGATGCTTTCCGCGCCGAGCCCATTGCGCAGCACGAGCCCGGACACGAATACCCCGACCGACCAGCTCGTGAAGATCAGGTTGCAGAAGAAGGCGATCAGCGGCAGTCCCAGGCCGTAGATGTTGAACTCGAAGAAGATCAGGGCGAGCAGCGACATCGGGACGACCCCGATCGCGAGCCGGATCAGGCTCATCGCCATCAGCGCCATCAGGAACTCGATCGGCTTCAGCGGGCTCATCATCAGGTTGCCGAGATTGCGCGCCCACATCTCCTCCAGGAACGAGATCGAGAAGCCGAGCTGGCCGCGAAACAGGATATCCCACAGGATCACGGCGCCGATCAGCGTGCCGCCGGCGCGGACGAAGAAGTTGGCGTTCTGCGCGATGTAGCTCTGCAGGAAGCCCCAGGTGATGACCTGCAGGACCGGCCAGTAGGCGATCTCCAGGAGTCGAGGCCAGGACGACAGCAGGAGGTACCAGTAGCGCATGATCATCGCGCCGATGCGGCGACCCGAGATGCCCCGGTTCGACAAGGCGAGCTCGCTCACGGCACCGCCTCCTGCGCCCCGCCGCGCGCGACATCGAGGAACACCTCCTCCAGTGTCGCGCGATTATACCGCGCCATGATGCGATCCGGGCTGTCATCGTCCTCGATCCGGCCGCGCTTCATGATGATGACGCGATCGCACAGTCTTTCGACCTCGAGCATATTGTGCGACGCGAGCAGGATCGTGGCCTGTCGGCCCTTGCGATAGGATTCCAGATGTGCCCGGACCCAGTCGGCGGTGTCTGGGTCGAGCGAGGCGGTCGGCTCGTCGAGCAGCAGAAGCTCGGGCCGGTTGATCAGCGCCTTCGCCAGCGCCACGCGCGTCTTCTGGCCGGCGGAGAGCTTGCCGTTGGCGCGGTCGAGGAACTCGTCGAGGTCGAGATCGCGGGCCAGCTCGGCGATCCGCTCGCGCAGGTTCTCGACCGCATAGAGCCTACCGAAAATAGTGAGGTTCTGCCGCACCGTGAGCCGCATCGGCATGTCGACATAGGGGCTTTCGAAATTCATCCGGCCGAGCACGTCCGCGCGCCGCGCGGGCATCGACAGCCCCAGCACCCGCACGCTTCCCGCGGTCGGCAGCACCAGGCCCATGATCATCGCGATCGTCGTGGTCTTGCCCGCGCCGTTGCCGCCGAGCAGTCCGGTGATGCTGCCGCGGGCGATGGAGAACGAAATATCGTCGACTGCGCGCGTCTTCTTGTAGAGCTTGGTCAGATGCGCGACCTCGATCGCGGCCGAAGCGGCGGTCGTGCGCGAAGGGGCTCGGTCTGCGTCAATTTGATCCATGCCCGGCGTTCATTGGGCCATTGTGACGGCAAGCGCAACCCTCGACATGGACGGATGGCCGAATTTGTCGTCGGCACCGCGCGTGGTTAGACTTGCGGCCCATGGCAGAGATCACGGTTTCCAAGCTGCATCCGCAGCGTCACATCCGCCTGGATACGATCCTGCGCCTGCGCTGGCTCGCGGTGCTCGGCCAGCTCGCAGCGATTTTCGTCGTGGAGCAGGGGCTCGAATTCGAGCTGCCGATCATCCCCTGCCTCGTCATCGTCTGCCTGTCGGCCGCGATCAACCTCGCGCTGCAGATCGCCTTCAATCCGATGCAGCGGCTGATGCCGCTGCATGCAGCCGGTCTGCTGGCGGTCAATATCGTCGAGCTGGCAGGGCTGTTGTTCCTGACCGGCGGATTGCAGAATCCGTTCTCGTTCCTGTTTCTGGCGCCGGTCCTGATCTCGGCAACCGCGCTGCCGATGCGGCTGACGATCGCGCTCGGGCTGTTGGCCGTCGCGTGCGCCTCGGTGCTGGTGTTCTTCTTCATGCCGCTGCCCTGGGACGGCGAGGAGCCGTTGGTGCTGCCGCCGATCTACCTGTTCGGGGTGTGGCTCTCGATCGTGCTCGCCATCGGCGTCACCTCGCTCTACGCGTTCCAGGTCACGGAGGAGGCGCGCAAGCTGTCCGACGCGCTGGCCGCGACCGAACTCGTGCTGGCGCGCGAGCAGCACCTGACCCAGCTCGACGGACTCGCGGCCGCCGCCGCCCACGAGCTCGGCACGCCACTCTCGACCATCACCGTGATCTCGCGCGAACTGGAGCGAACGCTGCAGAGCAACAAGGAGGTCGCCGCCGACATCAGGACGCTCCGCGAGCAGGCGCAGCGTTGCCGCGACATCCTGGCCAAGATCACCCAGCTCTCCGCAACCGGCGCGCCTTTCGACCGCATGAAGCTGTCGACGCTGATCGAGGAGATCGTGGCGCCGCACCGCGACTTCGACGTCGTGATCAAGGTCCGGATCGCGGTCTCGGGCGCGAAGGAGCCGGTCGGCACGCGAAATCCGGCGATCCTCTATGGCATCGGCAATATCCTGGAGAACGCGGTCGATTTCGCTCACACCGCGGTGGAAGTGAACGCATGGTGGAATAACGAAACGGTCGAGATCGTGATCTCCGACGACGGGCCGGGCTTTGCGCCGGATATCCAGAAGCGGATCGGCGAGCCCTATTTGTCGCGCCGGCGCGGCGCGGACGATACGCCGACCGAACATTCAGGCCTGGGGCTTGGCGTCTTCATCGCCCGCACGCTCCTGGAGCGGACCGGCGCCAGGATTTCATTTACCAACCGCATCTTCCCGGATCACGGAGCCGTGGTGCAGATCGACTGGCCGCGGGCCCGCTTCGAAGCGACCGAGGAGCACGATGAGACCGCCGCTTGACGGTAAGGGAGAATCGACTTTCGGCGCCCTTGGCAGCGCCGGATCGGCTCGCCATATGTTTGTTCCATCTCACACGGGGATACCAAGTCTTGTCCGGGACCGCCGAACTTGCCGACTATGCCGACCGCTCGCTCCTGATCGTGGAAGATGACAAGCCGTTCCTGGAGCGGCTCGGGCGTGCGATGGAGACTCGCGGCTTTACCGTCGCCTCTTCCGAAAGCGTCGCCGACGGCCTCGCCCAGATCGGAAAGTCGGCACCGGCCTTTGCCGTGGTCGATCTCAGGCTCGGCGATGGTAACGGCCTCGATGTCGTCTCCGCACTGAAGCGCAAGCGGCCCGACGCCCGTGTCATCGTGCTGACCGGCTATGGCAACATCGCCACCGCCGTGACCGCGGTGAAGATGGGCGCGGTCGACTATCTCGCCAAGCCGGCCGACGCCGACGACGTCGTCGCAGCCCTGCTCGCGACCGGGACGGAGAAATCCGAGCCGCCGCAAAATCCGATGTCGGCCGACCGCGTGCGCTGGGAGCACATCCAGCGCATCTATGAGATGTGCAACCGCAACGTCTCGGAGACGGCGCGGCGGCTCAACATGCACCGCCGCACCCTGCAGCGGATCCTCGCCAAGCGCGCGCCGCGATAGGCGGCTGGGCCTCGCAAGCGCGCGATG
>NZ_JAFAVV010000814.1 GCF_019242285.1 Bradyrhizobium sp. | reverse complement strand
TGCTTGGCGAGGTCGAGCACTTCGACCGCCATTTCCGGCTCGCAGCCGAATTTGCGCGACAGCGGCCATTCCGCGCCGGCGCAATCATAGAGAATGCGGCAGAACACCCGCGCGCCGGGCGCGGCGCGGGCGATCTTCTTCACCTCGGCGGCGCAATCGACCGCAAACAGACGGATGCCGAGCGCGTAGGCACGCGCGATATCGCGCTCCTTCTTGATCGTGTTGCCATAGGAGATGCGGTCTGGCGTCGCACCGGCGGCGAGCGCCATCTCGATCTCCGCGACGGTGGCGGTATCGAAGCAGGAGCCGAGCATCGCAAGCAGCGACAGCACCGCCGCCGCCGGGTTGGCCTTCACCGCGTAGAACACGCGGCTGTCCGGCAGTGCCTTGGCAAAATTCTGGTAGTTTTCGCGCACGACCTCGAGGTCGACGACAAGACAGGGCTCGGTATCGAGACCCCTATCGCGGCGATCGCGCAGGAACTCGCTGATGCGTTCGGTCATAGCACCCTCCAAACGGCCCGTGCGATGAGGGCCCGTTCAAAATGTCTCGGAATGGATGCTTTGGCGTTGCCGCACGATGGAGGCGCGACAAGACCTCGAACCCAGACCGAATTGTGCTGCCGTGGATTGGTTGGGAATGTTCCCGCCCGCTCACCTGGCAATGAAGGACAAGCCTTTTCAGTAGCCCGCGCCGGCGTTGGACTGCCGGTAGAGACCAAAAAAGCCCGATCCGTCGTTGCTTTAAGTCGCGTCCCCCGTGGAGAGCGGGGTGCGCCGGTTCGCCTCCGGCTGCCAGTCACGGTTGCAAGGGGTGATGAGACCTTCAACGGCATCCCTTGAGAGAGATGCTGGACACTTGCGTCGCGAACGACGAAAGCGCCCCTCGGTTCCTCATCCCTTGGCGGCTGTCCGGCCTCTTGTCCGGATACCTACCGACTGACACACGACCACAGGCACGTGCGAAATTGGGCAAGAGTGGAAATAAGCGCTTTGACTTTACCGCGCAAGAATTTTTTGAGGCTGACGACAGATTTTCACTAACGCCTGCTTGCCGTGGGTGCGGAAGCGCACGAGCCGTCGCTCGAACCTGAACGGATGTTAAGCCAGCTTAAGAAATCGTAGCCGAACTTGTGCCTGTGCCGCAGCGGTTTCTTGCACTCGGAAAATTACGGTCGCGTCGTGAAGGGCTCGACGCGCTGCGCGGCGCGAATGAACGCGGCCATCACGAAGACGCCGAGCACGAACAGCACCGCCTGCAGGATGTGAGTGCCGGTGTCGTCGAGCCCGAACAGGATCGCGAGCGCCCAGCCGCCGGCGAACGCCGCGCCGAACACCTCCGCACCGATCAGGATCGCGGCGCTGATCACGGTAATGACGCTCGGCCAGACGATCTGGCGCGAGGCGGTCGGCGAGGTCTGTGCACTCATCGGTCTGCTCCTGCTAGGCGGCGCGCAATCTCTCCGAAAAGGCGGGCCCCATCAAGGCCAAAAGGCCCCAAAAAAGGCCGATCGCGTGCTATACCGCGTCAAAGCTCCTTTGGGCAAAAGACGGATATTTCACGATGTCGGAAACCCCGGAAACGGCTCCTGCTGGCGCGAATCCGCTGCTTGTCGCGTGGCAGACGCCGCATCAGACGCCGCCATTTTCCGAGATCCGGCCGGAGCATTTTCTCCCCGCCTTCGAACAGGCGTTCGTCGATCATGCCGCCGAGATCGCCGCGATCACCCATGATCCGGCAGCACCGGACTTCGCCAACACCGTCACGGCGCTCGAGCGCTCAGGCAAGCTGCTCGACAGGGTGGCAGCCGTCTTCTACGACCTCGTGTCGGCGCACTCCAACCCGGAGATCCTGGAGATCGACAAGGAAGTGTCCTTGCGGATGGCCCGGCACTGGAACCCGATCCTGATGAACGCCGTGTTGTTCGGCCGCATCGCGCTGTTGCAAGACAACCGCAAGAGCCTCGACCTGACCGGCGAGCAGATGCGGCTCCTGGAGCGGACCTATACGCGCTTCCATCGCGCCGGCGCCGGCCTGAAGGAGGAGGCCAAGCAGCGGATGGCCGAGATCAACGAGCGCCTCGCCCATCTCGGCACCACCTTCAGCCACCATCTGCTCGGCGACGAGCAGGAGTGGTTCCTGGAGCTCGGCGCGGACGACCGCGAGGGGCTCTCGGAAACCTTCATCGCCGCCGCCAAGGCCGCCGCCGAGGAGCGCGGCATGGCCGGCAAGGCGATCGTGACGCTGTCGCGCTCCGCGGTCGAGCCGTTCCTGCAGAGCGCGGCTCGGCGCGACCTGCGCGAGAAGGTGTTTCGGGCCTTCACCGCGCGCGGCGACAACGGCAATGCCAATGACAACAACGCCATCATCCTGGAGGTGCTGGCACTCCGCGAGGAGAGTGCGAAACTCCTGGGCTTTCCGACCTTCGCCGCCTATCGGTTGGAGGATTCCATGGCCAAGACGCCGGAGGCGGTGCGCGGCCTCTTGGAACGGGTCTGGAAGCCGGCGCGGGCGCGGGCGCTCGCCGACCGCGACGAGATGCAGGCGCTGATTGCGCAGGAGGGGGGCAATTTCAGCCTCGCCGCCTGGGACTGGCGCTACTACGCCGAGAAGCTCCGGCAGGCCAAGGCCAATTTCGACGACGCCGCGATCAAGCCCTATCTGACCCTCGAGCACATGATCGCGGCCGCCTTTGACTGTGCGAACCGGCTGTTCGGGATCAGCTTCAGCGAGCGGACCGACATCCCGGTCTGGCATCCGGACGTCCGGGTCTGGGAGGTGAAGGATGCGCAGGGCCGCCACAAGGCGCTGTTCTACGGCGACTACTTCGCCCGACAATCGAAGCGCTCCGGCGCCTGGATGACCTCGCTGCGCGAGCAGCAGAAGCTCGACGGCGAGGTGGCGCCGCTCGTCATCAATGTCTGCAATTTCGCCAAGGGTGCCGATGGCCAGCCGCCGCTGCTCTCGCCGGACGACGCGCGCACCCTGTTCCACGAGTTCGGTCACGGCCTGCACGGCATGTTGTCCAACGTGATCTATCCGTCGTTGTCGGGAACGTCGGTGTTCACCGATTTCGTCGAATTGCCCTCGCAGCTCTACGAGCACTGGCAGGAGCGCCCCGAGGTGCTGCAGCGTTTCGCCCGGCACTACCAGACCGGCGAGCCGCTGCCGGAAGACCTGCTGCAGCGCTTCCTGGCGGCCCGCAGGTTCAATCAGGGCTTTGCCACCGTGGAGTTCGTCTCCTCGGCGCTGATCGATCTCGAATTTCACACCCAGCCGGCGGCCGCGATCAGTGACGTCAGGGCGTTCGAGCGCGCCGAGATGGAGAAGATCGGCATGCCCGAGGAGATCGCGCTGCGTCACCGGCCGCAGCAGTTCGGCCATGTGTTCTCCGGCGGCCATTATGCCTCGGGCTACTACAGCTACATGTGGTCCGAGGTGATGGACGCGGACGCGTTCGGCGCCTTCGAGGAGGCCGGCGACATTTTCGATCCCGCGGTGGCCAAGCGCCTGCATGACGACATCTATTCCACCGGCGGCTCGGTCGATCCGGAGGCTGCTTATGTCGCCTTCCGCGGCCGCGAGCCGGAGCCGGACGCGCTCTTGCGCCGCCGCGGCCTGCTGGAGGAGCCCAAGGCGGCGTGAGGCGAGGTCAGATCGGCAGCCAGCGCCGGATCAGCGGCAGGAAGAAGATCACGATGTTGATGGTGAAGCCGAGATTCCAGAGAATCGACCGCAGCCTCGGGCGGTTGCCGACATAGGTGAGGACGTAGGCGGTGCGCACGATCAGGAACAGCATCGCCAGCTCGTCGATCCGGTTTTGCGGCGCGAGGCGGAATTCCGCCAACAGCACGGCAATCGCGAAGAACGGAAAGGTCTCGATGCCGTTCTGGTGCGCGCCCAGCGCGCGGGAGCGGATCGCATCCTGGTAGAATGCGGGATCGCGCGGCTTGGCGTTATCGTATTGGCGAGACGCGATCCATTTGATCGGCACGATGGTCAGGAGATAGAGCGCGACCGCGCCAAACACGCACCATTCCGCGAGCGTCATGTTTCCGCTCCTGCCGCATTCTGCGGCGCTCGCCAGCGCTGGCCTGCAATTGGTGAGGGCATCAGAAATCCACGATTCGGGTATGAACTGCCGTCGATATAATGCTCAACCGGTGACAACCGAGCGAAAGGGGCCACCGGTGGGTAACAGACTAACGAACCGGCCATTAGCTTGACAACAATTGTGCGACGCGCCAATCCACGGACGCCATGACAGCGGTTTTTCCCATCGAGAGCGCGAGGCCTCTCATCGAGGCGAGATCGTCGCGCGTCGGCGTGCTGCTGGTCAATCTCGGCACCCCTGACACCGCCGACACCAAGGGGGTGCGGGTCTATCTGAAGGAATTCCTGTCCGACCCGCGGGTGATCGAGGATCAGGGCCTGGTCTGGAAGCTGGTCCTGAACGGCATCATCCTGCGTACCCGCCCCCGCACCAAGGCGCGGGACTATCGCAAGATCTGGAACAACGAGACCAACGAGTCTCCAATCAAGACCATTACCCACGCGCAGGCCGAGAAGCTGGCGCGCAGCATCGCCGACCGGGACCATGTCGAGGTCGATTGGGCGATGCGCTACGGCAATCCCTCGATCCGCGCCGGCATCGACGCGCTGACGGCGCGCGGCTGCGACCGTCTCCTGGTGGTGCCGCTCTATCCGCAATATTCGGCGGCGACCTCGGCGACCGTGTGCGACGAGGTGTTTCGCGTGCTGTCGCGAATGCGTGCGCAGCCGACCCTGCGGGTCGCACCGCCCTATTACGACGATCCCAACTACATCGAGGCGCTGGCGCTGTCGATCCATGCCCATCTGGCGACGCTCTCGTTCGAGCCGGAACTGATCGTGGCGTCGTTCCACGGCATGCCGCGGTCCTATGTCGACAAGGGCGATCCCTATGAGACGCAGTGCATCGCGACCATCGAGGCGTTGCGCCAGCGGCTGGGCATGGATGCCTCGAAACTGCTTCTGACCTTCCAGTCGCGCTTCGGCAACGAGGAGTGGCTGCAGCCCTATACCGACAAGACCATCGAGCAGCTCGCCAGGAAGGGCGTGCGCCGCATCGCCGTGGTGATGCCGGGCTTTGCCGCCGATTGCCTGGAGACGCTGGAGGAGATCGCCGGCGAGAACGCCGACATCTTCAGGCACCGTGGCGGGGAGGAGTTCTCCGCCATCCCCTGCCTCAACGACAGCGAGATCGGCATGGACGTGATCCGCCAGTTGGTGCTGCGCGAGCTGCAGGGCTGGATCTGAAAGCCGAGGGTGCGCGAAAACTTCTCCCGAGCCGGCCGCGCCCCGCTTGCGCAGCTCCCGGTCATACATCTGGCAGGCGGTGGACTGATACTTAGCTATATGCTGTGAGAAGCGCGGGATGAACCGGTGGCACTGGTGCACGACCCATTCAAGCGATGCTTTCGTTAGTTGGCGGGCAGGGTTTGCGTCCGCCGAGGAGGAGTTATGTCCGGCTTCGACATTTTCGCCATCGTAGTCGTGTTGCTCGTGGTCATCACGCTGTTCGCCGGCGTGAAGACGGTTCCGCAAGGCTACGACTGGACGATCGAGCGGTTCGGCAAATACACCCGCACGCTGTCGCCGGGGCTCAATCTCATCGTGCCCTATTTCGACCGTATCGGCCGCAAGATGAACATGATGGAGCAGGTGATCGACATTCCCCAGCAGGAGGTGATCACCAAGGACAACGCCACCGTCACGGTCGACGGCGTCGCCTTTTTCCAGGTGTTCGATGCGGCGAAGGCGAGCTACGAGGTCGCCAACCTCACCAATGCGATCACGGTCTTGACCATGACCAACATCCGTTCGGTGATGGGCGCGATGGATCTCGACCAGGTGCTGTCGCATCGCGACGAGATCAACGAGCGGCTGCTCCGCGTGGTCGACGCGGCGGTCTCGCCCTGGGGCGTCAAGGTCAACCGCATCGAGATCAAGGACATCGTGCCGCCGGCCGACCTGGTCGAGGCGATGGGCCGGCAGATGAAGGCCGAGCGCGTCAAGCGCGCCGACATTCTGCAGGCGGAAGGCCAGCGGCAATCGGAGATCCTGCGCGCCGAAGGCGCCAAACAGAGCCAGATCCTGCAGGCCGAGGGCCGCCGTGAGGCCGCCTTCCGCGATGCCGAGGCGCGCGAGCGCTCGGCGGAGGCCGAGGCCAAGGCCACCGAGATGGTCTCCGAGGCGATCGCCAAGGGCGACGTCGCCGCGCTGAATTATTTCATCGCCACCAACTACATCAAGGCGTTCGGGCAGTTCGCGGACGCGCCGAACCAGAAGGTGATCATGCTGCCGATGGAGGCGGTGAACCTGATCGGCTCGCTGGCCGGCATCGGCGAGATCGCCAAGGCCACCTTCGGCGAAAGCGCCGCCTCCGCACAGGCGGCGGCGCGCCGTCCGACAGCGGTGCCCTCTTCGGGCTCGGCGGCGCCCTCGTTGCCGCCGACACCGCCGCAGACATAGGGTCATGGAGACCGTGTCATGTCCGAGATGTTTCACACGCTGGGTATTTGGAACTGGCTGATCTATGGCGTCCTCCTGATGGCGCTGGAGGTGCTGGTACCCGGGGTCTTCCTGTTCTGGCTCGGGCTTGCCGCGCTGCTGGTCGGACTGCTGTCCTTCGCATTCGGGCCGCCCTGGCAACTGCAGTGCCTGATGTTCGCGATCCTCGCCGCCGCGGCCGTGCCGGTGTGGCTGCGGCTCGCGCGCCCCAAACAGCCCGTCGGCCAGACCTTCCTCAACCGCCGCGCAGAGGCGCTGGTCGGCCGGGTCTTCACGCTCGAGAAGCCGATCATCGACGGCTCCGGCACCGTCCGCATCGACGACACGGTCTGGCGCGTGGCCGGCCCCGACGCGCCGGCCGGCAGCCGGGTCAGGGTGGTGCGGGCCGACGGCGCCAATCTCACGGTCGCCGCGGCGTAGCGACCTGCGCCTTCTGCCACCGCTCGGCGAAGCGGTGCAGCGGCAGGAAGGTTTCGAACAACTCGCGGCCGAGCGGCGTGAGGCCGTAGCCGCCGCCTTCCCCGAGCTCGACGAAGCCGGCCTCGCGCAGTTCCGTCAGCCGCGCCTGCAGCACGGTCGGCGAGACCTCGTCGCAGGCCGCCCGCAGCGCCCGCGATGTCAGCGCGCCACCCCGCAGCTCCCACACGATCCGCAAGGTCCAGCGCCGCCCGAGCAGGTCCAGCAGGGCCATGATCGGCCGGCCGGTGCGGGAGCCCCGGACCGCGTGCTTTGCTGCCATCTTCGCCATCGGCGCTCCTTGCGATGCTACGGGAAATGTAGCAATCTGCCGCTACGTTAAATGTAGCATCGAGGTCAGCCATGTCACGCATCGTGCCGCTCGAGCCACCCTATGCGCCGGAAATCCAGGCCGAGTTCGACCGCATCATGCGCGGTGCGCCGCCGCTGACGCTGTTCCGCGTCATGGCAGGCCACCGACGGGCCTGGGACAAGTTCAAGGCCGGCAGCCTGCTCGACCCCGGTCCGCTCAGCCTGCGCCAGCGCGAGATCGTGATCGACCGCACCTGCGCGCTGAACCGCTGCGAATACGAGTGGGGCGTGCACATCGCGATCTTCGCTCGTCCGGCGGGCCTCAGCGACGAACAGGTCCGCGCCACCGTGCTTGGCGGGGCCGATGCGCCGTGCTGGTCGGCCGCCGAGCAGGCACTGATTGCGGCGGTCGATGCGCTGCACCACCGTTCGACCCTCAACGAAGCCGAATACGCCGCGCTGGCGGTGCATTTCGACGCGGCGCAGATCCTCGAGATCATGCTGCTTTGCGGCTTCTACCGCACCGTGTCCTACCTGGCGAACGCCCTGGCGCTGTCGCCGGAGCCGAACGCGGCGCGATTTCCGCAAGGCTAGCCGTCACGCGACGCCTGCGCGCAAGAGGTCGTGCAGGTGCAGGACGCCGACAGGGCGATTGGCCTCGGTCACGACCAGCATCATGATCTTGGCCGAGTTGAGCAGCTCGATCGCTTCGCTGGCGAGAGAATTGCGGTCGATCACCCTCGGTTTCCGTGTCATCACCTCGTCGACCTCGGCGGTCAGGAGATCGGGTCGCAGACTGCGACGCAGATCGCCGTCGGTGATGATGCCCACGAGATCGCCCGCCGCGTCGACGATCAGGACGCAGCCGAGGCCCTTGGCCGACATCTCGATCAGCGCGTCCGACATCCTGGTGCCGAGCGGCTTCAGCGGCACCGCCTCGCCCGTGCGCATCAGGTCGCTGGTCAGTTTCAGCATCGCGCCGAGCTTGCCGCCGGGGTGGAAATTGGCGAATTCGAGCGCGGTGAAGCCGCGGCTCTCCAGGAGCGCGATGGCCAGCGCATCGCCGATCGCGGCCTGCATCAGGGTCGAGGTGGTCGGCGCCAGATTGTGCGGGCAGGCCTCGCGCGCCTTCGGCAGCTCCAGCACGACGCGCGCCGCGAGGCCGAGCGGGGAGTCCGCGTTCGAGGTCACCGCGATCATCGGGATCGCAAAGCGCGCCGAGTAGTTGACGAGGCTCTTCATCTCCGGCTGCTCGCCGGACCACGACAGCGCGATGATGACGTCCTCTGGCGTGATCATGCCGAGGTCGCCGTGGCCGGCTTCCGCGCTGTGCACGAAGAAGGCCGGCGTCCCGGTCGAGGCCAGCGTCGCGGCGATCTTGCGCGCGACATGGCCGGACTTGCCGAGCCCGGTGACGATGACGCGGCCCTTGGCCTCGCGGATCAGCCCGACCGCAGCGGCGAAGGTGGTGCCGAGCGGCCCCCGCAGGGCGGAGGTGAGCGCGGCGATGCCGCCGGCGCCGACCTCGAGCGTCCGCAGCGCCGATTGAATGGCGGCGTCGGCCTGGGCCGTGGATGAGGCTGTCATCAGCGGTTTCGTGCTTGGCATGTCGGTTTCCTGGGGAGGGGGGCCTTGGCCCATGCCTTGCTTAACACAGCGGCGTCGGTGAGGCGATGCGACGGGCCCGTTTCTCAACGGGTCATTAACCATAATTGTCTTTACTGCCTCAACGACATTTTCGGATGGGTTGGCGCGTCGTGTGCAACCGGAACTGGTCGATGAAATGAATGATTTCGTTGGAGTATTTTCATCGTGGCAACGGGGCCAGCAAGGCGCCGGAAAAGCAGCGCGCATCCCGTTCGCGCCGCCGTGCCATGTCTCGCGCTGATGGTGGCCACCTCCGCCTCCGCCCAATCGCTCACGGCCGACCTCTTCAATCCCGTGCGCGGCAAGTTCGTGGCGGCCGCCGACCTGCCGCTGCGCAAGATCGGCGGCGACGCCACCGACGCGAGCGATGCCACGCCGGATCCGGACAGCGACGTCAGACGACGTCCGGCGCCGTCGCGGATCGGTCAGGTGCCGACCTACGGCCTGCCGGCGGCGAGCGGGGCCGCCGACACCGGCTACGATTCCCTCAACCGCATCCGCAAGCAGCCAAAGTATCATCCCGGCCAGACGAAGCCGAAGCCGCCGCCGGGGCCCGGCTCGCCGCCGCCAGCCCCGCCCCAGCTCACCGCGACCGGGCAGTTGCGGCTGTCGGTCCCTCCGTCGGAGACCGCCAACAAGCCGCCGGTGCCGCCGGCCGTGGCCGGCACCATGGCTGGCCAGCCGGCGCGCAAGCGCCTCAAGCTGGACGACGATCCGTTCGGCGCGGTCGGCGACTATGCCGGCAGTTTCCTGGTTAAGTCCGCCGTCGAGCTGTCCGGCGGCTATGACAGCAATCCCGGCCGCACCTTCAATCCGCATGGTCTGCCCCTCTACGTGGTCGCGCCCGAATTCCTCGCAGTGTCCGACTGGAAGCGCCACGCGCTGGTTGCGGATTTGCGCGGCTCCTTCACCGGCTATGGCAGCACGCTGCCGGCGGCCGTCGACGGCCAGGTCAATGCGGCGCCGACCAACATCGACCGGCCGGATTTCACCGGCCATGTCGACGGCCGGCTCGATGTTTCCAGGGACACCGATCTCACCGCGCAGGGCCGCCTGCGAGTTTCCACCGACAATCCCGGCAGCCCGAACATCCAGGCCTGGCTCGCGAAATATCCGATCTACACCACGCTGGGCGGCACCTTCGGCTTCGATCAGCGCTTCAACCGCCTGCAGATCTCCGGCGGCGCCGCGGTCGACCGCACCGCCTACCAGAACTCGACCCTGACCGACGGCACCACGTCCAGCAATGACGACCGCAACTTCAACCAGTATGGCGGCGTCGGCCGTGTCTCCTACGAGCTGACGCCGGGCGTAAAACCATTCGCCGAGGTCGAGGGCGACAGCCGCGTGCATGACCTGACGTTCGACCGCAGCGGCTTCCAGCGCGATTCTTCCGGCGGCTACGCCAAGGCCGGCACGTCCTTCGAATTCAGCCGCATCCTGACCGGCGAGCTTGCGGTCGGCTGGGCCGAGCGCAGCTATGTCGACCCGCGGCTCGACCGCATGCAGGGCCTGCTCACCTCGGGTTCGCTGGTGTGGAGCGCGACGCCGCTCACGACCGCGAAATTCATCTCCGACACCCAGATCGCCGAGACCACGCTGCCGGGCGGCTCCGGCGTGCTGGTGCACACCTACACGGTCGAGGTCGATCACGACTTCCGCCGCTGGCTCACCGGCATCGGCAAGTTCACCTATGGCACTTTCGACTATCAGGGCGTCGGCCGCGACGACAAGACGTACTCGGTCGAAGGCGACGTCATCTACAAGATGACGCGCAAGCTCTGGGTCAAGGGCACGGTGCGCCACGACCGGCTCGACTCCAATCTGCCGCTGTCGAGCTCGGCCGGCACCCTGGTGATGCTCGGCGTCAGGCTGCAGAACTGAGCGGCGGGCGTCACGCAAAAGCTCGATTGTCCGGTCAGCCTCGGTCGCGCGGCCGGCCGGCGGCGCCGCACTGGCGCGGCGACGGTCCGGCGCGTATAGTTGCACATCACTCGATGGTGGCGCGGATGTCCGGTATCGCGGCAAGACCAGTAAACTCCAGTCTGGGTTTCGCATTGATCCTGGCGGCGGTGCTTTGTCTCGGCGGGCGGGCAGCGCAAGCTCAAGCCGCGCCGCTGGGCTATTGGACTCCGGGCTGGCCGGCCGGTTTCGGCGGCGCCGTGAGCGAGGCCGGAAACGCCGGCACCTACGGCAATTTTCCGAGCTTCGACGGTGGTGACTCCCGCTTCGGCGGCTTCTCCTATGCGCGCTACAATCTCGGCAACGGCTGGTTCGTCGGCAGCGAACGCGCCAACCTCGGCCTGATGAGTGGCATGAGCCAGAGCGCGGCGTTCGGCAGTTTCGGCCCGCTCACGAGCGAAGGCGTGCAGTTCGGCTACAACTTCCAGAACGCGCCGGTCTCCGTCTATGCCGGCTTCGACACGTTGAAATACAACAGCGGCATCGGCAGCCCGTTCGCAGGCTTCGACTCCACGTCCGGCACGCTGCCCGGCTACAGCGCGCATGCCGGCATCGAGTTCAAGCCGACGTCGAACGTCAGCCTGTCGTTCGGGATGGGATACACCCAGCAACCGTCGGGAACCATCAATTCGCTTCCCGTGACCGGCACGTCGCCATTTGCGCTGGTCGGCCACTGACGCTCGATCCCGCGGGTAGGGTGGGCTAAGGCGCGACGCGACGATGCTTCGCATCGCGCGGAGCGCCGTGCCCACCATTCCATCAACAGCATTGCTCCGAATGGTGGCACGCTTTTGTCCCTGCGTGGTCAGCTTCGGTGCATGTGGCCGCTTTGCCCACCCTACGGCACTGCCGGCATGGGCCCGCGTTCTCGCGGCATGTTGTGCCCGAGTTTCTTCATGTGATCCGCCCTCGAAACAGGAGAGGGCGCAGGGAATGCCGGGTGGTTCAGCCTCACCCATGGCCCGCGTGCAACAAGAACGCACGCGGCGGTTACCACAGGTTCAGCCGAAATCACCGGCATTCCCTGCGCGATGGTGTTAACGCTTATTCCGTGCTCTCCTCGGGGACCGGGCTTTCTTGCCCCCGTCGCCCGCGTGATGCGAAGCATCATCGCGAGCTTGGCATCAGCGTCGGGATGCCGGGACCACACGTCTTCGCCGTCCGCGCCGGTTGCGCTCGTCTCGCGCACCATGACGTCCATCGCATCCCCGCCTCACGCTCGTGACGACGCGTTCGCCCCTCTCATCGAGGCGGGATGCGGGCATATAGCACTACTTCGGATAAAAAGAAAGAGAAAATTTTCGTCGAAGCGGTCGCGACGAGGACCGGCTTGAATCCGCTCGCGAAATTTCTGTTTTGGCGCAGGCGGTTTCGCGCCGCGTTTTGCGGGCTCCCGGATGGGAAAGCGGCTCACTCGCCTGATTCGCCCGGGGAGAACCGTTAGTGGCTCTGTGCAGGGGCTTTGACGGGCTGTCCCGGCGGACTGCCTTGCGCCTGTCGGCCGAAATGAGGCGCTGGCGGGCGCAACCGGGTTGGGCCCGAGTCTATCGACTTGCGTGGTGCGGCAGGCCGGCAGCTATCTGGGGCACAGCGGCCGGCGCTACACGATCAGGAAGGCAGTTCGTGACCCACGAGAGACATCAACCGGATCGCGAGATGGAACGAGCACCTCCATTTGTCCAACCGCGAGAGCCGACTCTAACTGGCCCTCGGCACGAAGATCAATCCAACTTCATCTTGGGACCGAAGCGGACAGGTGAGGCGCCGTCGCGACCGGTCGTTGCAAACCTCGGCAAGTCATCGAGCGCCTCGAACCAAGGTAGCTGTTCATTGACGAAGACGTGGCAGCTCGGCGACGCATAGTTCGCGTCGAGCAGCGACACCGCATATAGGTTAATTTCTCTCTCTATCCGTTCATTCTCATATGTGAGGGGTGACCCGCAATTCTCACAGAAGCCACGCCGAACGCCTGGCGAAGAATTGAAATAGCGGGGCATGCCCTTCGTGAACGCGAACGCGCCGCGTGGGACTGAAATCCACGTCGTGATTGCGGAAGAGGTTGCTCGTCGACAACTCTCGCAATGGCAATGCACCGTCCAGTTCGGTTCCCCGGTGTATTGGAAGACAATCGAGCCGCACAAACATTTGCCAGACACTGAAGTAGCATCCATTGCCGCACCTTGTTCCTCTAGAGGACTGTTCGATTGTGCTGATTGACCATCGTGTGTCAACGATGTCGCCCACCGGCCCACGGCCGCCGACCTGGGCGACGCAGCAAATCGGCTGCTGACCGAGGCACGGCGGCGATGAAGCCAACTCAGTCGTGGCGGCAGCCCGTGATCCGAGCGGACTTTAAACCGCCTGCTCAAGATTGGCTTTGCGACCGGCCTGGAGAATCGGTATTCGAACAGCGATGATGGGGTACGCTGCCCTAGCTAGCAGGAACGAAATGCCAGGAAAATGAAACAGCCGTGGGACGCAATTGTTTGATGGGAAATCCGGCGTATTCCCTACAACGCCACGCTTGCAGTTCTCGGAATGATGACGATCAGTGCGCTGCTGTGGATTGGGTCGCATTTTTCAGCCTCCGGCGACGGCGTTGAGGAACCGCTAGGATTGATCATCGGCTCTGTAATTTACGGACTTGCGGCCAACGTATTTTATACGCTCGGCTGGATCAGCGAGCTCCTGTGGGCCGGCGGCGATACAAGCAGGACTCAACCATTTCGCAAACCAGTATTCTATCTCGGTCTCATCGTGTCTTGCGCGCTAACGCTGTTGCCGGCTGCTCTCATTCCGGCGATTTGGTGGATGTCAGGTTTTCATCACGGGCCCGAGGCAAGTCTGCAATAGATGCGCGGAACGGATCGCGACGGTCCGCGCGCGATTGTCGACGTCCGACAAGACAGAACCAGCGCCGGTCAGGGCGCTGGCTCCAAGCTCCGACAATCAGTACAGGACATCGCGAGCGGCTAGTGCCCCGCGAGGTCTTCGACCTTGTCGGTCAGCCGGCGCGCCTGTTCGATCAGGTCCTCGACCTTGTCGCCGCCGCGAAGCCGCTGGTTCTTGAACGCGGCGCCGTCGAGCAGCGTGATCATCGCTCCCGCCAGCGCGTTCCGCTCCGTGGTGATCGCGCCGATCGTGGTGAGATATCTGTTGTAGACGCCGTCGTTGGGGCTGATGCTGGTGATGGCGCGGTTGGCGGCGACCAGGCTGTTGACGCCGACCGAACCCTTGGGGGCGTTGATCTGCTTGTAGGCCCTGGCCAGCTCCACATAGGGGAACAGGCTGTCCTCCAGGGAATCGGGCAGCGCATGCGGCTCGAGATCCTCGGCCAGCACGCGTCCGTCGTGCACGTAATCGTCCTTCAGGCCGACGAGCGTGAGTACGGTCGGACGAACGTCGGTGTGATCGGAGAACACGGAATCATTCCTGCCCTTCCGCTCCACGCCGGGGCCGGCCAGCCCGAACCAGGTGCGGGTGATCTGATTCTGGAAGTCGCCGTGGTTCCAGGCAAAGCCGGGAGACTCGCACACCGGCGTGCTCGGGACCGCGCAGCCGGAGTTGTTGCCGGTCTCGAAGAAGTAGTCGTCGTCGCCGAACATCGTCAGGGTCGCCGTGCGCTGCGCGCTGAAGGTGATCATGTGCAGCAGCTTCATTTCGGCCCGGTCGGCCAGCAGCACCGACAATTTGTCGGTCTTGCCGGTGATCGGGCTGGTGGCGGTCAGCGCGTCGAGGTCATGCTCCATGGTCCGGGTGAGCGTGCTGGTCGCCGCCGGGTTGCCGCTGATGTACATGTTGGGCGCATCGTCGCTGTGCACCGAGAACGACGTGCTGTTCATCCGCTCCGAGAGCAGGAGCTTGTCGAGCGAGGTTTCGATCTCGCCGACATTGGCGTAGGTGCAGGGCGTGGTCACGCCGTTGCAATTGGCCGGGCTCGGAGGACCGCCGACGAAATGGTCGTTCTCGTCCGGCACCACGACGAACAGCGTGTTGCTGGCGTCGATGCCGTCGGCCTTGAGGCGGCTGAAGAACTTGCCGAAGGCCTGGTCGTAGGACTTGAGCGCCGCGACATAGCCGGCTTCGCCCGGACCATAGGCATGACCGTTGTTCGGGTTGGCGGCACCCGCATTCGGAACGTCGAGGTGATGCGGATCGTGCGCGTCGGCAACGTAGGTGTAGACCACGGGAACGCCGGCTTCGAGCATCTTCGCGGCATAGCCCAGCGAGGCCGTCGCCGACGGATCGAAGTCGGTGGGGAAGCCCGGCTTGTTCGAGAAGGGATCGGTGATCACGACGCCATCGAGATCCGTCACCGGGCCGCTCGGCGAGATCACCGGCTGGACGTTGATGTTGCCGTAGAGCGCGGAGAACCCGGTATAGCCGCCGGGCTCGTCGGGCAGCAGGTCGGGCTTCGCGAAGCTGTTGCCGCACAGGGGGCTGCCCTTCGCGCAATGGACGGCGACGCCCTCATAGTCCGGGGTCGCGGCCGAGGCGGCGACGGTCGAGCCGAAGATGTTCGCGATGTCGGTCCTGTTTTCGATCGCCAGTCCATTCAAGGAGAAGGCGCCGACGTCGCAGCCGGCGCGGGTGTAGGCGACCCACGGCGCCGGTGCGTTCTTGCCGTTCTCGTTCACGAGGACGGGAAGGTTCTCGCCCGCCTCCGGATGGCTCTGGGCCGTGGTGGTCGTCCAGTAGACGAAGGACGTCTGGAAGACGGCGGACGAATTGTCGGCCTTGTAGATGCCAAAACTATTCGAGATCGGGCTGCCGTGGCGGTCGCCGTAGACCCCGGTCAGGCCGGTGAGGATGTCGTCGGCGGTGTGGGAGATCAGCGGCGTGTGGTGATTGCCGCTGACGACGCCGTTCTCCTGCAGGAAGTTCAGGAGACTGGGGATCTGCTCGAGGTCGGACGGCACGTTTGGATTGTCGCGCCGCAGATGCACGTTGTCGAAGATGATGTAGACCACGCGCTTGATCTTGTTGCCTGCCGAGTGGAGTTGGCAGGACGCCTGAAGCGGCGCCGCCGCTTCGGCAGAACCGGGCACCATCGCGAGCGCGGTGCCGGCGAGCAGTGCCGATGCGATCACGCCGCGACCGTAACGCGCGCAATTCGCGTTCGTCAGTCCACGCACCTTCGATGGCGCGTTCAACAAAGCTCCAAATCTCATCATCGTTTGCTCCCGATGTCGGCGGGTGAAATGCAAAATGCAATTACCGACGGGAGCGCCATTATCTCGCGCGATGTTGCGGCGAATTAACACAACCATGGCTTTTGGGCGGCACGCGCACGAGGCGTCAGGTGTGTTACCCACAAGCAAGTCGGATCTGCATTGAAACTGTCATGTTGGCGTCAACTTTCGCGACGTTACGCGATCCTGCGTCGGATGGGCCACGCCTCACGTCCTCCGGGCGCGCAGGTGCAGGAACAGGGGCACGCGTTGCCAGCGGCGGCTGGCCTCGGAAACGAGGGCGTGATCCGGAAGCTCGGGCTCTCTCAGCGCCTCGACCAGAAAGCCGGCCTGCTCCAGCGCCAGGAAATAGCTTTCCAGCGACCAATGCCGGCTGTGGAACGTCATGGCGAGCCCGTCGCGCTCGACCAGGTCCGCCGATTCGAACGGGCGAAGATAATCGCCCTTGATGATGAAAGGAGCATCCGGGGCCCTGGTTTCGAAACGTCCGGCCGAATTGATGGGATGGACGACGGCGAGACAGAAGCGGCCGCCGGGCGCAAGCACGCGGGCAATTTCGCGCACCGCCTCGGGCATCGCGTCGATGTCCTGGAGGGACATGAAGGCGATCGCAAGGTCGGCGCACGCGTCCGTCAGCGGAAGGCGCGCGGCATCGGCCAGCACGATCGCCATCGCGGGATCGCTCGCGTGCGCGGCAGCGGCGAGGGACGGCGAGGCATCGATCCCGACCACCGCATGTCCAAGCCCGCCGAGGTGCCGCGCGAGACGGCCTTCGCCGCAGCCGATGTCGATCGTCAGCCGCCCGGGTGCCGGCACCAGGCTGAGGAATTGATCGCGGTGATGCCGCCAGAAACTGTCGTGACCCGGCGCGCGCGCCCACGCGATCCATTGATCGGCCTGGGCTTCCCATTTTGCTCGGAGGTTCATGCGCCATCGCGATACCGATCGATCCCGGCGATGTCCACCGCAAACCGCAGCAGCGACTCGGAAGGTGCCGAAGGTGCGTAGGGGCTGAGCTTCGGACTTCGCTCGAAGAGCGAAGGCGGAAGCCTGCCCACCATGTCTCGACAGCGTTGCATCGAAACGGCGGGTACGCTTCCGCCGTCGCGTGGCGAGCTTCCTTGTACGCGGCCGCTTCGCCCACCCTGCCGTTCGGCGTAGCGCCTCATTGCTCGTCGTCGGCAAGCGGCATCATCGAAGCCGGTGCGTGGCTGAGCAGGTCTCCCAGCATATCGTCGACGGGTTGTGGCGCGATCTGGTAGGTCAGCACCAGGGCCAGCACGAGCGCCATGGCCAGATTGCACGCCCATTCGATCGCGAGCGGCGGCAGGAACGCGGCCCATGCCGCGACCGGCATTCGCTTGGCCAGGTGGCCATGCTCGTGACCGCCGGCGATGAGAAGAATGGTCCGCAGCACGAGCGAGGCGGTGGCAAGGCAGAGCAGGGCGAAGAGGATGATCGCAGTCATCGGTTGTGGTGGTTCAGAGGCCCGCTCCGTTTCCGCGAACCAGCGGCGCCAGGAGGACGCCCGAATCTAACCACACCGGAGCCGATATTCGCTAGTGCCCTTCGACCACGCCATCAACAAAAGCATCCGGGCAGCGCCGAGGCGCCGCCCGCGGAGCCGCCGCTACAACAGATCGCCGCCTGCGGCCGCGGCGGTGGTGCCGTGCTCGCGGAATGCCTTGATGACGTTGCGGCCGACCTTCCAGCGGTGCACTTCGTCGGGACCGTCGACCAGGCGCTGCGAGCGCACCTGGGTGTACCATTTCGCCAGCGGCGTATCCTGGGAGAAGCCGAGCGCGCCGTGGAGCTGGATCGCGGTGTCGATCACATGGTGCACCATGTGCGCCAGAAACACCTTCGCGATCGAGTTCTC
>NZ_JAFAVV010000748.1 GCF_019242285.1 Bradyrhizobium sp. | reverse complement strand
TGTGAGTGAAAACTTCGGACTAAGCGGGCCACTCGCACCGAAGCGCACCACGCAAACGGTGCAGCGTGCCCACCATCCAGATCGATGCTGCCGAGAGAATGGTGGGCACGCTCCTGCCTTTGCGTGGCAGGCGTCAGTGCCAGTGGCCCGCTTAGTTAGCCCACCCTACAGATCGTGCTCGCGGCTCACGACTGCGTCTGCGATTGCCATTGTCCCGGTCGGCCGGCCTGCTCGACCGTGACCGCCACCGACAGCGCCTCGGTGCCGCCGCCGTAGCGGGTGCCGCGGATCGGGGCGGCGCCGAGATAGTCGAGGCCTGTGGCGATGCGCGCATGGGCGTCCGTGGTGCAGATGCAGTTCGCCGCGTCGAAGCCGACCCATCCGAGATCGGGCACGAAGGCTTCCGCCCAGGCGTGGCCGGCCGGCTGGCGGGTCATGCCGTCGGAGCGCAGGAAGTGCCCGGAGACGAACCGCGCCGGCACGCCGCCGGAGCGGGCGCAGGCGATGAAGATGTGCGCATAGTCCTGGCAGACGCCGCGCTTGAGACCAAAAGCCTCCACCGCCGAGGTGCCGCTGGTGGTCGGGTCCTCGTCGAAGGTCATGTGCTCGCTGATCTGGGTCATCAGCGTATGCAGGAAGCCGAGCACGTCGTGCTCGGATTCGGCGCGCAATGCGCGCGCGAAATTGGCCATCGCCGGATTGACCGCGGTGAGCTGCGTCGTGCGCAGGAACAGGCCGGGCGGGAAGCGCTCGTTGGTGCCGCGCAGCACGCCGCCGGTGTCGTGGGTCTCGATCAGTCCGCTCACGGTGATGGTGAGGTCGGCGATCGCGCCGTGCGTCATCACATGGGTGATGTTGCCGAACGCGTCCTCATGCATGTCCATCCGCGCGTCGCTGGAGACGTCGATCCGCCATTCCGCGACGTATTGCCCGTCATGGCTGCCCGGCGTCATCCGCAGGACCTGGATCACGCCGGTCGCGGGCGGCTCGTAGCGGTAGGTGGTGGCATGGGCGATACGCAGGCGCATGGCGGTCGGTCAATGATGATGGCTGTCGACGCGGAGCGCCGGGAGGGGCTCTTCCAGGTTGCGCTCGGGTCAGGTCAGGTACTGCTTGGTGACAATCTCGCCGAGCCGCGCATTGTCCGCAATAAACTCCTGGATGAATTCATGCACGCCGTGCTGGAAGATGTCGTTCATGTTGCTGTGCTCCAGGCGGTTGCGGACGCCGCGGGCATGGCGCTGCGACGGGCCCTGACGGCCGTAAGCGACGCCGATCTGGTCGAGATTGCGCACCAGATTGCCGTAGCAGCTCGCCAGCGATCGCGGTAGCGAATCGTTGAGGATCAGGAGGTCGGCGATCAGCCAGGGTTTCAGGGTCTCGCGATAGACCCAGTGATAGGCTGTCTGCGCCGAGACCGAGCGCAGGATCGAGCTCCACTGGTAGAAGTCGAGCGGGCCGCCGACATGCTCTTCTTCCGGCAGCAGCACGTGATATTTGACGTCGAGGATGCGGGCGGTGTTGTCGGCACGCTCGAGATTGACGCCCATCCTCGAGAACCAGTAGGCGTCGTTGCGCAGCATGGTGCGGTAGGCCGAGCCGTCGAAGCGCAACGAGGCCTCCTGCACGAAGCGCAGGAACCGCGCCAGCTCGTCGCGGCTCGATGTCCCCTTGCTCCACACCCCCTGCAATTCCAGCCAGGCGCCGTTGATGGTGTCCCACATCTCGCCGGTCAGCGCGGTGCGCACCGAGCGCGAGTTCAGCCGCGCCGCCTCGATGCAGTTCCTGATCGAGGAGGGGTTGGCCGGGGCAAAGGCCAGATATTCGACGACGTTCTGCTCGTTGGCTTCCGCATAGGTGTCAAAGAAGCTCTGGCTGACGCCGGCGGTGAGCAGCGCCGACTCCCATTCGTTGCTCTTGCCGACATAGGCCGCCGGGAGCGCGGTGACCCGCAACGTCGCCTCGATGGTACGCGCGATGTATTCGGCCCGTTCGACGTAGCGGGCGAGCCAGAAGAGGTTTTCGGCGGTGCGCGACAGCATGCGACTAGCTCGTTTCCCTCCCCCCTCGTGGCAGGGGTGTTGCATTTGCAATGAACGAAGCGGCGGGGTTCACCCTCCCCTGGAGGGGGAGGGTCGGCACGCAATCGAGCGAAGCGAGATGCGTGACGGGGTGGGGTGATCTCTCAGCTCGACCACCGTCTGTAATGGATAGACTGTCACCCCACCCCGATCGCTTCGCGATCGACCCTCCCCCTCCAGGGGAGGGTGAGGCACCGCTCGTGCCGATAGTTCGCGTCATAAGCGATAGCCCCGCCCTCCAGGGGAGGGAGGAGGAGCCAAACCACTTCGTTCTTTCCGGATGGCGCATCTCACTCATCCAGTATCCAGGTGTCCTTGGTGCCGCCGCCCTGGCTCGAATTGACCACCAGCGAGCCTTCCTTCAGCGCGACCCGCGTCAGCCCGCCGGGCACGATGGTGACGCGCTCGCGGCCGGTCAGCACGAACGGACGCAGGTCGACATGGCGCGGCGCGAGGCCGCTAGCCGTGCAGGTCGGGCAGGTCGACAGCGCCAGCGTCGGTTGCGCGATGAAACCCTCCGGCTCGCGCTTCAGCTTGTCGCGGAACGCCTCGATGGTGGCCTTGGTGGCCGCGGGCCCGATCAGCATGCCGTAGCCGCCCGAGCCGTGCACCTCCTTGACCACGAGCTCGCCGAGATGGTCGAGCACGTAGGACAGGTCCTGCGCCTCGCGGCAGCGCCAGGTCTGCACGTTCTTCAGGATCGGCTCCTCGCCGAGGTAGAATTTCACGACGTCGGGCATATAGGAGTAGACCGCCTTGTCGTCGGCAATTCCGGTGCCGACCGCATTGGCGAGCGTGATGTTGCCGGCGGCATAGGCCGACATCAGCCCGGGCACGCCGAGCGCCGAATCGGGCCGAAAGGTGAGGGGGTCGAGGAAGTCGTCGTCGACCCGGCGGTAGATCACGTCGACGCGCTTCAGGCCCTCGGTGGTGCGCATGAACACCTCGTCGTTCTTGACGACGAGGTCGCGGCCCTCGACCAGTTCGATGCCGAGCTTGTCGGCGAGGAAGGAGTGCTCGTAATAGGCGGAATTGTAGATGCCGGGCGTCATCAGCGCCACGGTCGGCTCGGCGGAGACGGAATGCGGCGCCACCGAGCGCAGTGCGGAGAGCAATTGATCCGGGTAGCGTTCGACCGGCGCGACGCGGTGGCGGGCGAACAGGTCCGGAAACAGCCGCATCATGATCTCGCGGTTCTCGAGCATGTAGGACACCCCCGAGGGTGTGCGAGCATTGTCCTCCAGCACGATGAAATCGTTGTCGTCGACCCGCACGATGTCGATCCCCGCGATGTGCACGTAGACATCGTG
>NZ_JAFAVV010000867.1 GCF_019242285.1 Bradyrhizobium sp. | reverse complement strand
CTTCGCCAGCGCCGAGGTCTCGATCCCGAGATTGCCGCGGCCCCTGGCTGGGCGCAGGTAGGAATACGCGCTGCTGGCGCGGCGGCCACGCCGCGTCGTGGTCTGGAAGAAGCCCGCGCCTTCCTGGCTCGCGCCGTTGAAATCCGGATTGAAGGGAATGCCGGTCTCGACCGCGGCCTTGACGAAAGCTTCCGACAGCGGATCGTCGTGCCGCCAGTCCGACACCGACAACGGCCCTCCGGTGCCGTGATATTCATCGGCGCCGCGCTGCTGGTTCTCCGCCTTCTTGAAATAAGGCAACACATCATCATAGCCCCAGCCGACATTGCCGCGCTGGCGCCAGCGGTCATAGTCCTCGTGCTGGCCGCGGACGTAGAGCAGGCCGTTGATCGAGCTCGATCCGCCGAGCACCTTGCCGCGCGGCTGGAACACCCGGCGGCCGTCCAGTCCGGGCTCCGGCTCGGTCTGGTACATCCAGTTGACGGTCTTCTCCTTGAACAATTTGCCGTAACCGAGCGGCACGTGGATCCAGATGTTGGTGTCCTTCGGGCCGGCTTCGAGCAGCAGCACCGAATGCCGGCCATCGGCGGAGAGACGGTTGGCCAGCACGCAGCCGGCCGAGCCCGCGCCGACGATGACGTAGTCGAACTCGGAAGCGTCGCGCGATGCACCCTTGTTGTTCATTCATTGTCCTCCCACGCGGCATCGACAGCGCTCGAAGAGGTAGCGGCGGCGCCATGGACGGTCAATGCCAAAAGGCGGTGGCCGCTTCGCGCCGCGCGGCCCTGCTTGACCCCTCGCAACACAAGGCATAGCCTTTCTGGGATGGAAGGCGAAATGCTGAAAGGGCATCTCGACATGATCGTGCTGGCGGCGCTCGCCGGCGCGCCGGCGCACGGCTATGCCGTGATCCAGGAAATCCACCGCCGCAGCGGCGGCGCCTTCGATCTCCCCGAGGGCACGATCTATCCGGCGCTGCAGCGGCTGGAGAAGGCGGGGCTGCTCTCGAGCCGCTGGACCACGGCCGAGTCGGGCCGGAGGCGGCGAGTCTACACGCTGACGCGGCGCGGCCGGCTGGCGCTCGCCGACCATCGCGCGGTCTGGCAGCGCTTCATCGAGGCCGTCGGCGGCATGTTCGGACATGCGGATCATGCGACAGCACGAACCGATCGCTGACTATGCCGGCGCGCTGACGCGGCAGCTCGGCTTCGACGCCGCGCTGGCGCGCCGCGTGCGCGCCGAGATCGAGGATCATCTGTTCGAGGCGGCGGACGAACTGGGCGGCCCGTCGCCGGACAACCAGCGGAGCGCCATCGCGCGTTTCGGCGATGCGGACGAGCTGGCCCGGCACCTTCTCGCCGACTGCCTGCTGGCGCGGGCACAGCGGGTCGGCCTGCTCTGCGCGCTTGCGGTGATCGGCCTGTTTGCCGCGATGGAAATCCGCCTCGCCTGGTATGGCTTCATGCGCTGGGAGAGCGGCGCGACGTTGCAGGCCTTGAGCGCTGTTGCGCTGCCGATCGATCGTTACGCTTTTTTCGTCGCCATCGGCTTTGCGCTCGCAGGCTTCTGCCATCTCGCAACGCAGCGCATGCCGGCCGATCTGCCGAGCCGTCATCGCCGGCAGCTCAATTGCGGCCTGGCGCTGTGCGCCGCCGCGGTCGGTGCGCTGCTCGCGGCGGTGATCGTGGAGAGCGTCCTGACCGGCATTCGCCTCGCCGCAATGCCATTCTCGGTCGCGATCGTCATCCCCGTACTGTCGCTGCTTGCCGAGATCGTCATGGTCGCGGCGGTCGCATTCGGGATCGCGACGACCGTCCAGACTACCATGGCCGCGTCAGCGCTGGCGCGACGTTGACAGCAATCGTGTCGCATGGCGGGCGATCATCAACTCCTCATTGGTCGGAATCACGAACACCCGCACGCGCGAGCGGTCCGACGAAATCACCGTCTCGCCGGCCCGGTTGCGGGCCTCGTCGAGCTCGATGCCGAGCCATTCGAAGCCGCGACACACCTGCTCGCGGACACGGACGTCGTGCTCGCCGATGCCGGCGCAGAATGCGACCGAATCGAGACCGGACAGGACCGCGGCCATAGCGCCGAGCTCGCGGCGGATGCGATCGACGAAATAGTCGATTGCCTGCGCCGCCTCCCCGGTGCCGGCGGCTTCGAGTTCGCGCATGTCCTGCGACAGGCCGGAGAGCCCTTTCAGCCCCGACCGGTGATAAAGCAAATCCTCGATCGCGCCCGCGCTCATGCCTTTCTGCTGCATCAGATACAGCACCACACCGGGATCGAGCTGGCCGCAGCGTGTGCCCATTGCCAGCCCGTCCAGCGCCGTGAAGCCCATCGAGGAGGCAATGCTTTGGCCGTCGCGGAGCGCGCACATCGAGGCGCCGTTGCCGAGATGCAAGATCACCACACGGCGCTGCTCGTCGCGCGAGGCGATCTGTTTCAGGCAGCCCGAGACATATTCGTAGGATAGGCCGTGGAAACCGTAACGGCGAATGCCCTGGTCGTAGAGCTCGCGCGGCAATGCATAGGCGTCGCTGACCCAGGGATGGGAGCGGTGGAAGGCGGTGTCGAAACAGGCCACCTGCAACGCATCCGGAAAACTCTGCTGCGCGGCGCGGATACCGGCGAGATTATGCGGCTGGTGCAGCGGCGCGAGCGGACTCAGCCCTTCGATCGCGGCGAGCTTCGCCTCGTCGAGCGCGATCGATTCGCTGAACGCCGTGCCACCATGCACGACGCGGTGTCCGACCGCGGCGATCGCGATGCGGCCGATCGTCTGCGCCAGCACGTCGAGCACGACCTTGAGCGCCGCATCATGGTCTGTCGCTTCGCGCGGATCGAGCTTGCGGTCAGCGATCTTGCGGCCATCACGTTGGGCTTCGAGATGCGGCGTCGAGCCGAGGCCTTCGATCTGGCCCCGCACATGTTCGACAGGCTCCGGCGCCGCGTCGAACAGCGCGAACTTGATCGACGACGATCCGGCGTTGAGGATGAGGATATGCTGCACCATTCGGCCGCCTGTTCCGGTGAGATTGCTCGTCGCAATAATAGGCACGCCCGCGTCAACCGCCAGTGCCGCACGAAGCGGGGCACATCGCCGTGGTGCCGTTCCGGGTCAACGCCCACCGCTGCGCGCGCGTTCCCATTGTGTGTTAGGGTCGCAGACGCTGCGGATGGCTTCATCCGAAGGCACGAGGAGAATGCCCGTGAGCCTGCCAACCCGTCTGTTGCCGACAACGGTGGTCGGAAGCTATCCGCAGCCGGACTGGCTGGTCGACCGCGCGATGCTGTCCAAATCGGTGCCGCGCACCCGCATGCAGGCGATGTGGCGGTTGCCGCTGGAGCATCTCGAAGCGGCGCAGGATGATGCCACCGTCGTCGCGATCCGTGACATGGAGCGCGCCGGGATCGACATCGTCACCGACGGCGAAATCCGCCGCGAGAGCTACTCCAACCGCTTTGCCACCGCGCTCGATGGCGTCGATGCCGACAACCCCGCGATCATCACCGCGCGCACCGGGCAACAGACGCCGGTGCCGCGCGTGGTCGGGAATCTCCGCCGCAGCCGGCCCGTCGAGCTGCGCGACATGGAATTCCTGCGCAAGAACACCGACCGCGCCGCCAAGATCACGTTGCCCGGCCCGTTCACCATGAGCCAGCAGGCGAAAGACGAGCACTACAAGGACGATGAGGCGCTGGCGATGGCGTTCGCCGAGGCGGTCAATGCGGAGGCGCATGACCTGCAGCGGGCGGGCGCCGACGTGATCCAGCTCGACGAGCCCTGGGTGCGCAACAATCCAGAGCTGGCGCGGCGCCATGCGGTGAAGGCGATCAACCGCGCGCTGGAGGGCATCACCGTACCGACCGTGGTACATCTCTGCTTCGGCTACGCGGCCGTGGTGCCGGGCTCGACCAAGCCGGCCGGCTATTCGTTCCTCGCCGAGCTTGCCGACAGCGCCGCCGAGCAGATCTCGATCGAGGCGGCGCAGCCCAGGCTCGATCTCGGCGTGCTGAAGGACCTCTCGGGCAAGAAGATCATGCTCGGGGTGCTCGATCTCGGCGATCCCGAGATCGAGAGCGTTGCCATCGTGGCCGAGCGCATCCGCAACGGGCTGAAACATGTGCCAGCCGAGCGCCTGGTGGTGGCGCCCGATTGCGGCATGAAATATATGCCGCGTGCGACCGCCTTCGGCAAGCTGAAGGCGATGTGCGATGCGGCCGCGAAGGTGCGGCAGGAGATCAGCGGATGAGCGGAGCGAGGTTGCGCCTCGAACCCGGCTCCCGGTTCTTGCTACGGCTCGGAGACTCGGATCGAGGAGACGTGGCCGCCGCGCACCTCGAACGAGAACGGCCAGGGCGGATAGGTCCAGAGCTCAGTGTCCTTCTCCTCGCTGGGCTCGAAATGACCAGGCTGGCCGAACGCCTGCACCAGAGCCTCCGTCGTCGCTCCGAGATCGAGATGGTTGAAGCTGTAGCCCTTGGCCGCGGCCGGACCGGTCACCTGCAGCGCCACCACCCGGCTCTTCAGCACGGTCACGACCAGATACGGATAGGCGCCCTGCTGCTCCAGGAAATAGATCAGCGCGCTCGCGCCGTTCGGCTGAGGCAACGTCTTGTGTGGCGGCCCAAGCGCCGCCCGCACGACCTGCGCATCCTGACCGATGACGAAAGGCCCGAGATGCTGGCAGGCCCGCGACAGCACGCCGGCCTCGATCTCCTGCGGCGTGAGCTGCCGCTTGACCGGAACCTTGCAGGCAAAGCCGGCGCCGGCGCGATGCCATTCGCCGCGAAGCTCGGTGAGGTCGTCAGCCGTCTGGGCCGCCGCCGCTCCTATGCCGAAGGCGGAGACGACGAGGGCGAACATGATTTGCGATCTCATTTGGCTGCTCCACCGCCGAAACTGTCGAAGCCGAGGGCCGGCAGCACGGCCAGCATCAGGAACGCAATAGCCAGGATGACGGAAAAGCCCCGTGCGCTCCTCGCTTCTGCGTGCATTGATCGCGGACTTCTCATTGGACGGCTGCGGTACGATTATGCCGGCACCGGAGTCATTCAGCAAATGAGAAGTGGGTGAAAGCTGTGCACTGGTCGGCCGAGCGATCAGGGACGGACAGACGGATTCGTGTTCGGCGGCGGCGCGAGCTCCGTCTCCGTCTCTTCCGGCAGCTTGTCGCCATGCACCGGAAGCGGCCGGCCGATCCAGAGCGGATCGATGAGATGATCCCGACGCGGATTGGTGGTGTTCGGATGGATGAGGATGCTGAGGCCGCCATGGTTGAGCATCAGCCAGGGTACCAGCGTCGAGAACAGTTCCGGCGCGAAAGCGACCTGGTACATCGCCTGGTCGTGCGGCCCGACCTTCACGTCATGCCAGCGCCCCAGCGTGACCGAGAAGCGCTCGCCCATCCAGGCCCGCAACTGCTCGGCCTTGGCCCGGCTGGCTGCCGGGTCGTAATAGACATGGGCGTGGTAGCTTCCGATCTCGTTGACGGGGCGCGGGGCGTCGCTCATCGGCAAATTCCGGTCGTGTGCGGAGCGGCCATGCTACAGCGCTTCCCATTTGAATTAAACAGCTGTGGGACGGCGTATCCGGCTATCTCACGTGACGCAGGCTTCCGTGCTGTGATCGAAACCTTGGAAGCCTGTTCGCCCGTACGGATGCCAGCGTGCTGAAGCTAATGCGCCAAAGTCGCAAACAGCGGCCGCGCCAGATAAAGCACCTGGTAGGCCTCCTCGCCGGCCGCACCGCTGGGCTCCTTCTCCGACAACAGCGTGCGGGTGAACTTCCAGCTCTGCACGTCGACGCCGACGGCAGAGGCGACGATGCCCGGCTGCGCTGCGATCTCGCGGTTGTGCTCGATCTCGGCCGCGAAGGCGGTGGTCAGATCGGCATCGTGCGGAATGTCCCGCTGCTCCTTGTACGCGAAACGCGCTTCGCCGGCGTCGCCCCTGCGGGCATCGAGCACGACGCGCGTCTCGATCTGCGCCCGACCAAAGCTGTCCGTCACCGACTTGTAACGGCCGCTGACCAGGAAGTCGCGAAAACCCTCGTCCCGCCGCCAGAGATAGAGTGAGGAATATTCGTTGGCGATCGCGCCGAAGCGGCCGCGCTCGCGCAGCAGGAAACCCTTGAAGTACAGTTCGTGAACATCGTCGAAGAGATGGCCGCGAGTCTTGGCGCGCTTGCGGATGATCTCGATGTCGTAGTCGGCGGGCAGCCGATGGGCGTAATGGGCGATGAGCATGGTGCAGTTCCTTTGCTCCTGGGTTGGGAAGGATCAGCGCCTGGCGGCCGCGTATTGCGCGACGCCGAGGCCGAACGACCAGTTCTCGGGCAGGACCTCGACGACGTTGATGAAGACGTCCTCCGGCCGCAGGCCGGGATCGGCCGCAAGGTTCTCGGCAATCTGCCGGTAGAGCGCCTGCTTCTTCGCCAGCGTGCGGGTGTCGTTGGCGGTGATCTGGATCATCACCAGGTCATCGCTGCGCGCGATGCCGAGATAGCTTTGGCTGTAGCTGAAATCGGCCTCGTCGTGCTCGGTGACGACCATGAAGCGATCCTCCTCCGGCACGTCGAAGGCCTCGCGCATCGCGCGGTAGACGCCGTCGAGGATGGCCTTGCGGTGGGTGGCGGGCTTGCCCCTTCGAAGCGAAACGCGAACCAGCGGCAAGTGGACCTCCTGCGCTTGTGAACGACGAAGACATAGGCCCGGGTTGATCATTTGGACATGACATGAAATATGGTTTCAATGATTTCAATTTGAAATGATAGGACTATGAGAGCACTGGATATCGAGGCGGTGCAGGCCTTCGTCCTCACCGCCGATCTGAAGAGCTTCACCCGTGCCGCCGAGGCGCTCGACACCACGCAGTCCGCCATCAGCCTGAAGATCAAGCGGCTGGAGGACGGGCTCGGCCGCAGGCTGTTGGAGCGGACCCCGCGGCTGGTGCGGCTGTCGGCGGACGGCACCGCATTTCTCGAGCCGGCGCGCAGCCTGATTGCCGCGCATCATGGTGCGGTCGGCTCGTTCGGCCTGGAGCGGCGGCGGCTCGTGGTCGGCATCAGCCATCACGTCGTGGGCTCCGAACTGCCCCTGCTCTTGAAGCGAATGGGCAGCGCCGAGCCGGCACTCGTGCTTGAGCTGCGGATCTCGACCTCGCGCGAGGTGCTCGACGATTTCGATCGCGGCGCGGTCGATGCCGCGATCGTGCTGCGCCACGACAATCGCCGCCGCGGCGGCGAGGCCATTCTCAAGGAGGCCTTTGGCTGGATGGCCGCGCCTGATTTCGAACATCGTGCCGGCGAGCCGTTGCGGCTTGCGACCCAAGCTGATCCATGCAGCGTGCGGAGCATGGCCATCGAGGCGCTGAAGGCCGCCGGCATCGGCTGGATCGAGGTGTTCGTCGGCGGCGGCACCGCCACGACGGGCGCTGCGGTCGCCGCAGGCCTTGCGGTGGCCGCCCTCGGCCGCCGCGTCGCACCGTCAGGCACCATCGATGTCGGCGAACGGTTCGGCCTGCCGGCGCTGCCTTCACGCGACGTGGTGATGCATTCGAATGTCACCGACCGACAGGCCAGGAACGCGCTCAAGACGCTGGCCGCGACGATCCGCGCCACCGCGAATTGAGTTTTTCACCGCTTCACGCCATGTTTGTGCTCTGAAAAAATTCAATGATTACGGACGCGTCCTACGGCCATACCGTACCACCGCCGAAAAATGAACACATAATGGCCTTTTCTCGCTAACGTTGGCGCCCAAAATCTCGATCAGCCTGCGGCGACCTAAAAGAACGGGCCGCGATAACCCTGCGGCAGCGCGGTTTGGGCGTTCCGTGCGATGTGACAGGAAACGCTTCGCGTTGATCGTCTGGAGGTTGAGTGATGAGTTCCCCGCGCCAGGATGATGCCGATCAAGAGCGCACGTCGACCGAGGTTCCCTGGACGGCGGCGAGCCGGCCGGACGAGATGTATCGGCGTCAAATGGAAGTCGTGGCCGCCGCAAGCTATCTCAAGCGCGCTTCGAAGGATACCGAGCCCGAGAAACCGGCACGTCTTCCGAGCTTCAATCTGGCAACACCGCGTGAGGACTCCTTCAAGCTTGCCGAGACGCGTCAGGCCTGGTTGCAGACGCTCGATCCGGAGATGATGCCGCCTCCGCCGACGGAGCAGTTCAAATTGCCGGGCTTCGGAACCGTTACTGCGGTCGCGGCTGCGGTCGGTGTCGCGGCCGGCATCGCGCTCGCCGTGACCAACTCGGTGCGGCTGCCCGAGCCGAGCACATTGCTCGGCGGTGGCGACCAAGCCAGCAGGAACGCGTCGTTCTCCAGTTCCGTGCTTGCAGACTTTACCCATATGCAGAAGGCCGAGGCAAAGGGGCAGCCGGGCAGCACGGCGGTATTTACCGCCGCCCCGGTGCTCGCCGCCGTCCAGCCGAGCGATACCGAGGCGGCGAAATCTCCGATCGGCGTGTTCGCGCCTCTGATGAGGACGGAGCCGGCGCCCGTCGCCAGGACGGAGCCCGTGCCCGCCCGGACCGAGCCGGCCAAGCCGGAAGCGGTGCAGCCGGCCGCGCCCGAGCAGGCGGTGACTGTCACACCCGCCGCGCCGCCGTCCCGCGCCACATCGAACCTGTCCCGCGAAGAGATGGCGACGCTGTTCCAGCGCGGCCGTGACCTGCTCAATGCGGGCGACATCGCCAGCGCCAGGTTGATCCTGCAGCACCTCGCCGAAGCCGGCAGCGCCGACGCGTGCTACGCCCTTGCCCGGACGTTCGACGGCAACGTGCTCAAGGACCTCGGCGTGATCGGCGCCAAGCCCGATGCGCTCAAGGCTCGCGCCTGGTATGAGCGGGCTGCGGAGCTTGGGTCTGCCGAGGCCAAGCAGCAGCTCCAGCAATCGGCGCAGCGCTGATTGCCGGCGCGGCCCGGCACCTGAAACAATCGATCCAGGCGGAGCCAGGGGCGATGGACGTCGTCGCCGTCCGCGCTGGTTTCGCTCGCTCTTCTGACCAGCCTGCCCGTCACTCCGCCGCCGCGGGCGTCCCGCGTTCGAGCTCGCGCTCGGCCGCATCGACGGAGGCGAGCACCTTCGGCTTGCGCAGCCGGACGTAGATCTGGGCCGCGATCAGCACCACGCACATGAACAGGAAGAAGGCGCTGATCGGGTGCTTGGCGAACACCAGCACGTCGCCACGCGAGATCAGCATCGCACGCCGGAAGTTCTCCTCGAAACGCGGGCCGAGCACGAAGCCGAGCAGGATCGAGGCCGGGTGGAAGTCGAGCAGCAGCAAGAGATAGCCGACCAGCCCGATCACCACGGTCTCGCCGACCTGGAACATGTCGTTGTTGGTCGAGTAGACGCCGATCGCGACGAAGAACAAGGCGCTCGGGAACAGATATTTGTAGGGGATCATCAGCAGCTTCACCCACAGCCCGATCATCGGCACGTTGAGCACGACCAGGATGATGTTGCCGATCCAGAAGCTCGCCACCAGGCCCCAGAAGATGTCCGGGTGCTGGCTGATGAGCTGCGGCCCGGGCACGATACCCTGGATCATCAGCGCACCGAGGATCAGCGCCATCACCGCGTCGCCGGGGATGCCGAGGCTCATGGTCGGGATGAAGTCGCCCTGCACCGAGGAATGCGTGGAGGCCTCCGGACAGGCGACCCCCTCGATCATGCCGGTGCCGAACTTCTCCGGCGTCTTGGAGATCTTCTTCTCCGCCGCATAGGACATGAACGAGGCGATGGTCGGCCCGGTGCCCGGGATCAGCGAGCACAGGCTGCCGATCAGCGTGCCGCGGAACATGGCCGGGATGGAGCGGCGAAACTCGTCGCGCGACGGCCGCATGTCAGAGAACGTGACGTTGGAATATTTGGTGTTGATCTCGGAATACTGGTTCACGCTCTTCATGAATTCGGCGATGCCGAACAGGCCGAGGGCGAGCGCGACGAGCTCGACGCCGTCGAACAGGCTAGGGATGCCGAAGGTGAAGCGCGGCGTGCCGGTCTCGATGTCGGTGCCGACGATGCCGAGCAGGAGGCCGACGATGGTCATGGCGATGCCCTTGAGCGGCGAGCCGCGGGCGAGCGTCGAGCCGGCCAGCAGGCCGAGCAGCATCAGCGAGCAGATCTCGGTCGGACCGAACTTCAACGCCATTTGCACCAGCACCGGCGACAGGAAGATCATCTCGGTGATGCCCCAGGAGGCCCCGACGAAGGAGGAGATCACCGTGATGCCGAGCGCTGCGCCGCCGCGCCCCTGCTTCGTGAGTGGAAATCCGTCGAGACAGGTCACCGCATGCGGCGGGTGACATGGCAGATTGAGCAGGATCGAGCAGATCGCACCGCCATATTGCGCGCCGTAGAACACGCCCGACAGCATCAGGATGGCGCCGACCGGCTTGATGCCGAAGGTCAGCGGCAGCAGCACGGAGATGGTGGCGAGCGGTCCCATGCCCGGCAGCACGCCGACCATGTTGCCGACCAGCACGCCGACAAAGCACCACATGATGTTCTGCGGCTCGAAAGCGACGCCGAAGCCGTACCAGAGATCGGTAAGAGCGCTCGCGAACATTTAGAAACCCCAACGGAATAACGGAAACGGCACTTTCAGCACATAGGAGAAGAGGAAGCAGCCCGTGACGGTGATAATGGCCGCCAACGTTGCCGATCCCCTGAGGGTTGCAGTCTTGTCGCCAAGCGCCGCC
>NZ_JAFAVV010000558.1 GCF_019242285.1 Bradyrhizobium sp. | reverse complement strand
GATCTCGGTTGCGGGTTTCGTCCCGGCGGTGCCCGCGACGGCGCTTCCAAGCGTCATCGCTGCGGGCGGGTTTTGGATCGCGACTTTCACACGAACGGTGAAGCTCTTGGGGTCGACGGCAGGCGATATCTCCCTGACGTGGCCTGTAGCGGTCACGTCAGGACTCGAGACCAGCGCGAGCGAGACGCTGCCGCTCTCTACATCGCCCAAGAACATCGATTCAGGGACATCGAAGACGGCGTCGCGTTCGCCGTCTTCAGTCAGCGTGAAGACGGATTGGGCGGCCTGCACGACTTGCCCGACCTCGAGGTTACGGGCGGTAATCACACCCGCGGCGCGGGCGTGCAGTTCGTTATCGCCGAGCGCCTCGCGGGTCCTTCCAAGCTCCGCTTTCGCCGATTCAAGCGTGCTCTGGGCCGTTCGCAATTGCTCCTGCGCCTGGTCGTAGGCGACGCGGGTGGTGAACCCGTTCGAGAGAAGCTGGTTCTGCCGATCGAACGTCGCCTGCGCCACGCGCAGCTGGGCCTCCGCCGCAGCCACACTTGCGGTCGCGGCGTCAAAATCAGCCTGCGGCTCGGCCGGGTCGAGGCTGGCCAAGAGGTCGCCGGCATTGACGTGGGCACCGACGTCCACCAGGCGTGCGAGCACGCGACCGCTCACACGAAAGGAGAGGTCGGCGCGCAAACGGGCCTGGACCTCGCCGGTCAAGGTGAGGGAAGTCCGGCCGTCCCGCGGCTGCACGATTTCGGTGTGCACGAGTGCGGCGCGCTCCAGGCTGCTGGCGGCGTGGTCATTGCAGGCGGCGAGCGGGGCCGCCAGAAGCGCGAGTGCGAGCGCAATATTGACATGCCTCAGAATGGCCTGAGCGAGCACATCGGGAAGGGAATGCGACACGGTGGTCTCCTATTTAATAAACTATACGGTATAGTTTAATTATCGGGTCGTCAAGTCCGAAATCGGACTGAGAGGCAAGTTGCGTTCGACACCGAGACCGGGCGGAGGACCAGCGAGCATAGGCGGAGGGCCCGGAGGCGGGCCGGGCAGCTGTGCAAGCGCTGCACTTGGCGCGAACGCCGCGGCACCGAGCAACACGCTCGCAGAGAGGGTGAGAAGAGCTTTCGTCGACACCTGTGTCTCCTTGATCTACACCTTTGATTGGATAGCAATGTGATTCGTCCGCTCACCGGCGGCCGGCACGGAAGGCAGTGGCGGCACAACCTTCAATCGACGACGGGTTCTGGGGCGGCGAGCAGCGACCGCGCGGTTCGCGTGCTGCTCGCGCTGCGTCAGGGGGAAGTCCAGAGCGAACGACGTCGACGTCGTGCTGAAGGTGTGACTCATCTTGCCGCCCAGGCTTTTTGCGAGTTCGCTGACGATCCGCAGGCCGCGGCCAGGCTTGATCCTTCCGAGGCCCGATCCGTTGTCGGAGACCCAGCAGTTCACCCAGGAGCGCGTACACATCAGTTTGACCTTGATTTCGCCGTCGCGGCCATCGAAGCAGGCATGACGGACCGCGTTCGTCACCAACTCGTACACAGCCAATGCCAGGCGCCAGCATCGCTCGGACTCCAGCGGCAACGTGTCGGTCGACAATAGAAGGTGCATGTTCATGCGATCCACTTTGCATCGGCTCATGGCGAGGCCGAGCTTGCGAAGCTGTTCGCCGGCATCGACGAGCGCGTCGCGATCCGGCATCGTCAGAATGTTGTGGACCTCGACATGCTGGTGAAGCAGGTCGACGACATTGCTCAGCTCTTCCTTGGCGTCGACGTTGTCGGTCCAGATCGCCTTGAAGGAGACGAGGTTGATGACCGAGGCGAGCTCGTTCCTGATGCGGTGATTCAGCTCGTCCAGAAGGGTTCGTCCCTCCAGCGCGGTTGGATGGGCTATGGATTGGGGCACAGCAGTCTCCTGAGTGATTTAAACTATACCGTATAGTTTATTTTGCTTGCACTTCGATCGCGATCGTGTCAAGCCGGGATCGTCTGCGAGCGCCGGCGCTCGCAGTATCGTGAATACGGGGTGAAAGCCGATGGCGACCAAGAACCAGGATTTGAAACGTCCGCGTGTCGGAAGACCGCCCAAAGACATGGCGGGCGACGTGAAAGCGCGAATCCTCGATGCTGCCCAGCGCGTATTCCTCAAGAGAGGCTATCAAAGCGCGAGTCTCGATGAGATCGCGGAAGTGGCGCCGGCAAGCAAGCCGACGATCTATGCCCACTTCGATGGAAAGGAGGCGCTGTTCGAGGCGGTCGTCGCCCGCGTCCTCGACGGATTGACGAATTTCAAGGGTTT
>NZ_JAFAVV010000354.1 GCF_019242285.1 Bradyrhizobium sp. | reverse complement strand
CGGCGCGAGAAAGCTATCGTCGGCCCCGGGCTTCTCGGCCGGGAACGGAGGAAAGGGACTGGCGCGATGCAGGAGCTCGAGTGCTTCCCGGTCGAGTACCACGTTGCCGGACGACTTCGATACGTCGCTTGCGATCACCTCACCCGCACGATTCAACTCAAATCGCACCACCGTCGTACCTGAGGCACCATGCGCCGCCGCCGGATAACGTTTGAAGCGTTGCAGATGACCGAACACCAGCGCATTGTAAGCGTTCGCGCTTGCCTGTGAGAACCGGCCGACATGCTCGGTCTTCGGAGGCGCGCGCGTCTCGGGCGCAGGCGGCTGCAACTGCGGCTTTGGCTCCTCAATTTGTTTGGGCGTCTCTTGCGGGAGGGTGACCTCGGCCTGCGCTTGCGGCGGAGGCGGCTGCTCGACCTTCTCGACTGGCTGCTCCTGCTTGGGCTGCTCCTTGGGCGTCTCCTCCGCCTGTTGCATGGTCGGGCCGACCGCGATGTCCTGGTTCTGGATTTCTGGCGAACTTGCTTCGACCGGAGCAAGCGTCACACTGATTGCCGGAATGATGTTAGGCGTCTTCGGCGCGCGGACGTACCACAAAGCAACCGCTGCCACGATTGCCGCATGCGCAAGCAGGATTGCCAGCGCCGCCAGCATCCAACGTGATACGCCGCGATTGTCGGGCACATGCAGAGCGTGGGCGTTCATGGTTTCGTCGCCGGCGCTTCCAGCCCGACCAGGGCGAGCTTGAGATAGCCGGCGTCCCGTAAGGTGTTCATCACCTCCATCAGCTCGCCATAGCTCAGTGATTTGTCGGCGCGAACGAAGATCGTCTCGTCCTTGTGGTTGTTGGTGGCGGCATCAAGTGCGCTCGGTAGGGTTTGACGATCTACGACGGTTTCGCCGACCGCAATGGTCTGATCCGGCTTGATCGTGACGAAGACAGGCTTGTCTGGCCGGGGCTGCTCCGGCGCGGTCGACGCAGGAAGGTTGACACCGATGTCTACGGTGGCAAGTGGCGCGGCCACCATGAAGATGATAAGCAGCACCAGCATCACGTCGATGAAAGGCGTGACGTTGATCTCGTGCTGAATTTCGAGATCATCGCCAGTCGAACGAGAACCGAGACGTACGGCCATGGCGGTCACTCCGCAGCACGCGACAGGACTATGCCCTGGCTGCGCTGCCCGCGGCTGACCAGAAGCAGCAGTTGCGCCGAGGCGTCGCTCAGGATCGCACGATAGCCGGCGATCACGCGGGCGAGATGGTTGTAGATCACGACCGCCGGGATGGCGGCCACGAGCCCGAGCGCGGTGGCAAGCAGCGCCTCAGCAATGCCGGGGGCAACCACCGCGAGGTTGGTGGTATGGGATTCCGAAATTCCGATGAAGGAGTTCATGATGCCCCACACGGTGCCGAACAGGCCGACAAAGGGGGCGGTCGCGCCGATGGTAGCAAGAATGCCGGTACCGCGTGAAATCTGTCGCGTCATCGCCGCTTCCACACGTTCCAGCCGAAGCGCAACACGCTCCTTGAAGCCATCATCGACGATACCGTCGGACAGCTCCGCCTCGCGCGCGGTCGAGAGAATCAACTGTGCGACAGCATCGCGATCGCCATCGCATTCATGGACCGCCTCCGTGAGGCTGCCGCGTTGCTCCAGCATCCTGACCCGGCGAAGTGCGCGGCTCCTCGAGACGCGTAGCTCAATGGTCTTGGCGAGCCAGATCGTCCAGGTGACGAGCGAGGCGAAGGCCAGCCCAATCATGACAGCCTTCACGACGATATCGGCGTTGAGGAACATTCCCCATGGCGACAGATTGCGCGGCAGCAGGGAATCCGGAACTTGGGCGAATGCGGGCGGCAAGTCGACCGCAAGGGCTACCAGAAGACCGAGGGCCGACGGCCGGTGTCGCCATAATCCGAGGATAGGCTTCTTTCCGCTATGTATCATCGCTTTCTTTCTTTTCTCGATCGGCCCCCCGATCGTTTCCCCGCACCTCGTGTGTTCTGCGAGAGCCTCGCGAAGTAGCTGCTAAAGCAATCCTTCAAGGTGATAGTTTACGCCAGCTTTGACTTGGTTGACTGCCGATTCCACGGTCACCCTATTGCCGAAAGGATTCACGAACGTCAAAGGTTTGCTGCCGAAAGCCAGATGATCATATTCAAGCTTTGCCGACCAATGTGACCCCAGCATGTATTCGAAGCCGCCGCCGGCGGTCCATCCGGGCCGTGTCGTGTTGGCCAAGGTGACGCCGTCGAGCCCGCTGTTCACCTCCATCTTGTAATCGGCATTCATCCACGCGGCGCCGCCCTTTCCGTAGAGCATCAGCGGTCCCATCACATAGCCGACCCTGCCGGTCAGCGTGTCGTACCAGTTGTGATCGCTGGTGATCGAGAGCGACGCGGTCCCTGCCGGATCGACGAAATTGGTCTTGCCCTGCGTCGACGACCAGTCGAGCTCGGCCTCGATGCCGACCAGCCAGCTCGGCGCAGCCAGATAATTGTAACCGAACTGCAAGCCGCCGAGCACGCCGCTCGGATTGGTCGAACCCCAGCCGATCGGCGTGAGCACGTGCTCGCCGGCGCTGAACGCGCCGCCGAAGTTGGCGCCGACATAAGCACCGGTCCAATAGTAGGCGATTGGGGCCGGGGCCTTGGTGTAGTAGCCGGGCATGACACCGGGAGTCTTCTCGGGGCCCCCGATCTTCTGCGATATGCCCATGTAGTAGCCGCGCCGTGGTCCGTATTGCGACGCGAACACGCCGACACCGGTACCGTTGCGGATCTGGTAGATGTAGTCGCCCACGTTGACCACGTCGAATCGCACCGTAACCGGCAGTCCGTTCCACCCGTTGGCAAATTCGTGCGAGACGCCGGTATTGACCTGCCAATAGGATGGCAGGTGGTCGCAGTTGGGACAGACCAAGCCTGGAAACAATGCCATCGAGGTCCGCAAGCCGCTACCATAGATAAAGGTTGCACTCGCAACGGTGCCGTCCAACCAACTATTGGTGTTGCTCCACCGGTACGCGACCCTTCCCGAACCCGTATAGGTTTGATCGTGATCAGTGTGGATCCAGTTGTTCTGGATGTAGACGAGGTCGTCCGGCGTGAACAGGGTCTGGTTCGATACAACCGTGTGCGCGTGCTGCACGCCCCACGCCCAACTGGTGTCAGCGGACAAGCCTCCCCACCTGAACCTGAGTTTCAGTTCGGCGCCGTAGTTCTCGGCTTTCGCGTAGTTGAACGCCGTGAGCGTGTAAGCCTGGCCGAACTGCCCGTCGTCAAGCAGATCGTCGGCGGTCTTGTAATAGATGCTGCCGCCAAACTCGAGGCTCGGGCAATTTATGGCGGGCACTGGCGCTTTGGTGGGCGTTCCGCCGACCAGCGTCGGACATTGCGGCAGCAATTGCTGCGTGAAGCCGGCGTCGTACACGTTCGCCCGCTCGGGTTGGATCGCACCGATATTCCGCAGCGGTTGGCCGGCCACCTGCCCGGGCAGCGCGGCGGCCTGATCGGGGGTAAGGGTCGGGGTACCCGCGGTGGTGTTGTCATAGATTTGCGTCGGAGGCACCCGACCCAACACCTGCGGTGCCGGTTCGAACGTCCGCATGTAGCCGATGTGGAGCACGGTCGACCACCATGGCTTATAGGTCACGCTCGCGCGCGGGCTGAACTGGTTCGCGTCGACATACTGGAAAATCTGGTCGAACCGCAGACCGTAGTTGAAGGTGACCTGATCGGTCAGGCGCCACTCGTCCTGGGCATAGCCTCCGAGCTGCCAGCCGAACAAGCTGCTGGTGTCGCGAATGTTGAACGGCGTGTCGATCGCCGTCAGCCCGCTCGGATCGTTGGGGTCGAGCGGCTG
>NZ_JAFAVV010000250.1 GCF_019242285.1 Bradyrhizobium sp. | reverse complement strand
AACCCGGGCCGCGCGGCCCGGGTTTTTGTTTTGAACCCGGTGTTTTGGCGTCAAGCATGACCATCGGTCGGCCTTGCCAAAGGGCGGCATTGCACCTAGTTTCCGCCCCGTTCAGCGCGCCAGCCGACAAGGCGGCGCCCTGCGGATGCAGTTGTAGCTCAGTTGGTTAGAGCGCCTGTCTGTGGAACAGGAGGTCGGTGGTTCGAGCCCACCCAACTGTACCAGCGCATGCCGGACTCCCGCGATTCCGCCATCAGCCCCATTCTCCGCTTTCACGCGCGGACCGATCGTGTCCATCGGCTGACGACGGCTGTGACGGCTGCTCGACCTGAGATAACGGTCGTGGTCGCCTGCAACCTTGCCAATCCGATCCCGTTCATCGAGAATTGGCCCGAAGCTCACGAAGCGCAACGCGACCTGATCGGCGCCTCCGACGCCGTGAACGACCGGACTTTTCTTTCTGCGCGAAACAGTGGATGGTCGTTCAGCACGCCCGTCGTCGCTCACCATGTCACGCGTGAGGAGCATTCACGCACCGTCGCTATGCGTGTGGGCGATGCGACGGCAGCAACGTATTACGAACCTCGGAACGGACTCACGCAACTAGCATCACTGCGCCGGCGTTGCGCAGCGCAAGGTTGCAAGCGTGCGTGTGACTCAAAAGCCAAAACTTTGGTTTTTTTCGTGTCCCGGTCGCCATAGTTCCCAATTTTTTCTTTCGCGAATCAGCGTGCTGATTCATTTTTGAATCCTGGGGTCAATCTGGAGGCCAAGGTATGAACGTTATTGTTTTCGCTTCGCGTAAAGGCGGCTCGGGCAAGAGTACGCTCGCCGCTCATCTCGCTGCGCAGATCAAGGCGACCAAGCCTTGTCTCTTGATCGATGCCGATCCGCAGGGGTCGCTGACGCTCTGGCACAAGCTGCGTGGCACCAACGAGCCGCCGATCAAGACGGCCGTCAATTCGGTGAGCGGGATTCTCGCCACGGCGCGGCGCGACGGCATGGAGTGGGTGCTGATCGATACGCCTCCGAATGTTTCGGCCGTCGTCGAGGATGCGATCCGCAATGCCACCATGGTCATCATTCCGGCGCGGCCGGGCGTGTTCGACGTCAACGCGGTGCAGGAGACGATTCAGACCTGCCGCACGGCGCGCAAGCCCTATGCGGTCGTGCTGAACGGCGCGCCGGCACGCCGCGACGACGCCGAATCCCCGATCGTCACCATCGCGCGCGAGGCGCTGGGCAAGTTCCGCGCGCCGGTGTGGGGCGGCCAGATCACCAACCGCGCCGACCTGTTGATGGCGCTCGGACAGGGCGAGGGCGTACGTGAATACTATGCCGAAGGCCGCGCGGCGGCGGAGATCGCGAGGCTGTGGGCTGCGATCGAACGCTCGGTGAAGGCGATCCGCGGCACCGTCTCGGCCAGCGGCGCAATGCACAAGCAGGCGGCGTGACCTGACGCCGACTCCAGCCAAAGACGCGCGAGCTCCGCGTGTCTTCCGCTCGTTACCAGCGCGATTACCCTCTTCAGAACGAAGAGGGCCAGTCATTTGGCAAATTCATGCGATCATCAGCATATAGAAGACGATCACCGGCGACAGACTGATGATCGCGCTCCAGATGCCGAGCGCCCAGAGAATATCCCCGGTGGTAAAGCCCTGTTGTTGCGCAGCCGGATTTCCTTCCGTATCCACGACGATGCCCCCGCATTCTTGCCTGAGGGATTGGTACGCGAAAGACCTTAAGAAGCCGCGCGCGCCTTGGCTTGCATTTGACCACAGGTACTACCTCCGATTAACCACGGCAGCGCTTGGGCGCGAGGCGCCCACGGTCCGGGCCTTCGCCTCAATCCGGCCGGGCGCGCGTCCGCCGCGCCATCTCGGCATCGAGCCGCCGCGCGAGCTCGGCGCTCACCTCCACCATTGGGGAGCGCACCTCGGCCGATGCGATCAGACCGCTCCGCGCCAGCCAGTACTTCGCGGGGGCCGGGCTCGGCTCGGCAAACAGCAGGCGGGTCAGCCGGCTGACGCCGTCCCATGCCGCCTGCGCGGCGGGGCGATCGCCGGCGGCGAGATGCGCCTGGATCGCCGCGAATGTCTCGGTCTCGACATGGGCCGAAAGCAGGATGGCGCCGTCGGCGCCGTCCAAGAGCGCGTCGAAATATTGCGTGTTCTCGCCGGTCAGCACGCGAAAGCCTTGCGGCCGCCGCGCCAGCAGCTCGATCGACTGTGCGCGATCGTTGCTGCAATCCTTCAGGCCAACGATGTTCGGATGCTGCGCGAGCGCGACCAGCGTGTCGTTCTCGATGTTGACGGCTGTCCGGTAGGGAATGTTGTAGAGCAGGATCCGGTGCGTGGCCCGATCGGCAAGCGTGGTGAAGTGCTGCAACAATCCGCGCTGCGACGGTCGCAGATAATAGGGGTCGCGATCAGGTAGAAGTCGATCGGCCAGGCGGCGGTCGCGTCGAGCGAACGCGACGAATTCGTTGCAGCAGCGTGACGATGGCATACCAGAAAAAAAGCCGGGCTCGCTGAGCCCGGCTCGAGGTATTGGCCACGTGAGGCCGACACAATCACCTTCCAAGAGGGATTACTGAGCTCTCGCGCCACTGGAGGAGGGGGACAAATGCGTAACGCGATCGTTCAGCGCACATGCATTATGGTCCCCGCCCGCATGTTGCGGCAACCGTCCAGCCCGCATGTCAGTCATGCACAAAACCAGTGCGATGGAAGCCTTGCGAATCGCCGTCGCGAGAGCCGCTGCGAACCGCCGCGATGTCGCGCAGCTACGAAGGCCAGCGCTGCGCCTTGCTCACGACGAAGTCGCGGAACACCTGCACGCGCGCCACCGTCTTCAGCTCTTCCGGATAGACGAAATAGGTGTCGAGCTGGATCGAGTCGGACTCGCCGAAAAGTTGCACGAGCCGGCTGTTTTCCTCGACGAGGTAGTCCGGCAGCGCGGCGATGCCGAGGCCCTGCTGGCAGGCGCGCACCAGCCCGAGGACGTTGTTCACCTTGAAATAGGCCTCCCGCGGACCGGAGCCGTTGCGGGCCGCCTCGATCAGCCAGTTGCGATTCTGCAGATGCGGCGCGACCTGGCCGTCCGAGAGCGTGATGATGCGGTGCGCGTCGAGCTCGTCGAGCGTGCGCGGCGTGCCGAAGCGCTTGATGTATTCGGGCGAGCAATAGGCGTGAAAGCCCATCGCGAACAGCTTGCGCTGGATCAGGTCCGGCTGCGTCGGCTTGCGGGTGCGGATGGCGACGTCGGCCTCACGCATCGACAGGTCGAGATCCTCGTCGGTGACGATCAGCGTGATGCGAATTTCGGGATAGAGACCGGTGAATTCGCCGAGCCGCGGGATCAGCCAGTTGATGCCGACGCCGGGCGTGGTGGTGACCTTGAGGTCGCCGCTCGGCCGCTCGCGGCTGTCGGTGAGCTTGGCGCGCGCCGCCTGCAATTGCATGAACACGTCGTGCGCGGTGCGGAACAGCAGGTCGCCCTGCTCGGTGAGGATCAAGCCCCGGGCGTGACGGTGGAACAACGACACCGACAGCTCCTGCTCCAGCGCACTGACCTGGCGTGAGACGGCCGATTGCGACAGCCCGAGCTGCTCCCCGGCATGCGTGAAGCTGCCCGCTTCCGCAGCTGCGTGAAACACCTTCAGCTTGTCCCAATCCATGTCCGTAAATCCGTCGCGAGTTCGAGCCATATGATTTCTGATTTTCATTCCGCCGCGGCACGTTCGCTCAGCCGCAAGGCGAGGAAGCGCTCGGCCTCGAGCGCGGCCATGCAGCCGAGACCCGCCGCCGTCACCGCTTGTCGGTAGACTTCATCGGCCACGTCGCCGGCCGCGAACAGGCCGGGCACCGAGGTCGCCGTCGAGTTCGGCGCCACATCGACATAGCCGGAGGGCTTCAGCTTGACCTGCCCAAGCACGAGGTCGGTCGCCGGCGCGTGTCCGATGGCGATGAAGACGCCGTCGGCCACGAGCTCCGTGAGCGCGCCGGTCTTGACGTTCTTCAGGCGGACATGGGTGACCTTGGCTGGATTTTCGGCGCCACGGATCTCGTCGATCGCGCTGTCCCAGACCACCTTGATCTTCGGATTCCTGAACAGCCGCTCCTGCAGGATGCGCTCGGCGCGGAAATGGTCGCGGCGATGCACCACGGTCACCTGCGAGGCGAAGTTCGTCAGGAACAGCGCCTCCTCGACCGCGGTGTTGCCGCCGCCGACCACCACGACCTTCTTGCCGCGATAGAAGAAGCCGTCGCAGGTGGCGCAGGCGGAGACGCCGAACCCCTTGAACTTCTCCTCGGAGGCCATGCCGAGCCATCGCGCCTGGGCGCCGGTGGCGAGGATCACGGTCTCGGCGAGATAGACGTCGCCGCTGTCGCAGCTCAGGCGGAACGGCCGCTGTCCCAGGTCCAGTTTGGTGACCAGGTCGGTGACGGTCCGGGTGCCGACATGGGCGGCCTGTTTCTCCATCTGCTCCATCAGCCAGGGGCCCTGAATCACGTCGGCGAAGCCAGGGTAGTTCTCGACATCGGTGGTGATGGTGAGCTGGCCGCCCGGCTGGATGCCCTGGATCAGGATCGGTTCCAGCATGGCGCGGGCGGCATAGATCGCTGCCGTATATCCGGCCGGCCCGGAACCGATGATGACGACCTTGGCATGGATGGGAGAAGGCATGAGCTCGGAGGGTCCTTTGGAGCGTTTGGACCGACGCGACAAGCGAAATCGACTTGGAAAGGGCTCGCCCGGGCGCCGAAAATGTCAAATCCAAGTCTAAGATATCTGGCGAGCCATGCAAGAATTGCAATCCATATCGGCGAATTTTCCCCGTATGGAGGGTGAACGCGACCGAATGCGCGCAATAAAATTGCGCTGCGCGGCGGAACTGGGCTAAGAGAGTTACCAGCGCAGGGTGCTGGCACCAGCGCTTCCGCTTCTCCAGGACCCGATAGCTACGTGTCGAAGAACCTTGATGAGATCGACCTCAAGATCCTGAGCGAGATCCAGGCCGATGGCCGAATCACCAATGTCGAACTGGCGAAGCGGGTCGGCATCTCACCGCCTCCCTGTCTGCGCCGCGTCCGGACCCTCGAGGAGGAGGGCTACATCCAGGGATACCGCGGATTGCTCGATCCCCGCAGGCTCGGCTTCGACGTCACGGTGTTCGCCTCGGTGCATCTGTCGAGCCAGACCGACGCCGATCTGCGGGCGTTCGAGCAGTTCGTGCGCGCCGAGCCGCTGGTACGGGAATGCTGGATGCTGTCGGGCGAGGTGGACTTCATCCTCAAATGCGTCGCGCCCGACATGGCGACGTTCCAGGATTTCGTCACCCACCTGACCGCGGCGCCGCATGTGCGGAATGTCAGGACATCGCTCGTCCTGCACAATTCGAAATACGAGGCGGCGGTGCCGCTGGAGGTGAAGGCGCGCGGGTGAAAGTCATTTCGGGGCGCCTCCATCCCGCCGCGCTTGGCGCGGACCGGGTGGATGCGTGCCGGAACGACAACGTCGCCCTCAGTCCTTCTTGCGCAGCAGGGCGTCGAGGCTGAACGGGCCGCCGCCGGCCGCCGCCAGATACAGGCAGACGAAGCAGAGCTCGATGGCCGCGGTGCCGTTATTGATCACCGGATAGAAATTCCTGGGAAAATGACCAATGAAGTAGGCAAATGCCATTTCGCCCGAGAGCAGGAAGGCGGCCGGCCGCGTGAACAGGCCGACCATGAGCAGGCCGCCGAAGATCAATTCGATCGAGCCCGCCGCGCCATAGAGCGAGGTCAGCTCGACCTTCACGAACGGCGAGTCAGGCGGAAATTTCAGGATCTTGGCCACGCCGAACTGAAACAGCATCAATCCGGTGATGAAGCGAAAAAGGCTGAGCAGCGGTGGCTGCCATCTTGCAAGCATCTGTTCCATGTCAATCGTCCCCTGTTTGACGCGCGGACGTTAGCCCCATCGCCGCCCTGCGTCACCGCCGCGTGTCGTCAACCCCCGAGGCCGCGAAACATTCCCGCAGCTTCGTCGCGGCGCGTGGCCGCAACGCAACAAAAAAGCCGCGTCGGTGACGCGGCCTTTTTTGAAACATACCAACAAGTCGATCAGCGCCACTCGACCTTGGTGATCTCGTAGGCCTTGGCGCCGCCGGGCGTCACGACCTCGACGGATGCGCCTTTCTTCTTGCCGATCAGCGCACGCGCCAGCGGCGAGGTGATCGAGATCTTGCCCTTCTTGGCATCGGCCTCGACCTCGCCGACGAGCTGCCACACCTGCTTCTTCTCGGTGTCCTCGTCGATCAGCGTGACGGTCGCGCCGAACTTGATGGTGTCGCCGGACAGCTTGGTAACGTCGATCACGTCGGCGCGCGCCAGCTTGTCCTCGATCTCGGCGATGCGGCCTTCGTTGTGCGACTGCTCTTCCTTGGCGGCATGATATTCCGCGTTCTCCGAAAGGTCGCCGTGGGAACGCGCCTCCGCGATGTGCTCGATGATGCGCGGACGATCCACCGATTGGCGCTGCTTCAACTCGTTCGTCAGCGCAGCATAGCCCATCGAGGTCATCGGAACCTTTTCCATCATCGTCTTCGTCCTTCAGTCGCGCGGGGCCGGTGCAGGCGGCCACACGCCATGTCTTCATTCGTCCAGGTCGGGCCTCGCGGCCGAGCAACGGAGCCCGCCAGCCATTGATTGCGGCGCCCGGAAAGGGCGTTGACAACATTCGGGCGGGGCGGTGAGTTCCAGCCGTACAGGCTCATTACCGGCCGCTCAGCGGGCGTTGCCACCCGGTCAGCGATCAGCTCTCGGAAAAGTAACTCTGCAATGTACGGACCTCAAGGTCCCCGCCCTGATACGCGCGGATTCCCCGGGCGGCCGCCACGGCACCGGAAAGAGTGGTGTAATATGGCACTTTATGCAAGAGGGCAGCGCGTCGCAATGAGCGGCTGTCCGCCAGCGCCTGCGGTCCCTCGGTGGTGTTGAAAACGAGCTGGATATCGCCGTTGGTGATGGCGTCCACGATGTGAGGCCGCCCTTCCAGCACCTTGTTCACTTTTTCCGTAGGCACGCCATGATCCGTGAGGAAACGCTGGGTGCCCGAGGTCGCCAGCACCTTGAAGTCCAGTGAGGACAACAGCCGGACTGCCTCGGTGATCCGCACCTTGTCGATGTCGCGGACCGAGACGAACACGGTGCCCCTGCGGGGCACACGGGTGCCACCGCCGAGCTGGCTCTTGGCGAACGCCACCTCGAAGGAACGGTCGATGCCCATCACCTCGCCGGTCGAGCGCATCTCCGGGCCCAGCACGGTATCGACGCCGGGGAAGCGGGCGAACGGGAATACCGATTCCTTGACGCCGACATGCTTGAGCTCGCGCTTCCTGAGCTGGAAGTCGGCGAGTTTCTCGCCGGCCATGATCCGCGCGGCGATCTTGGCGACGGGGGTG
>NZ_JAFAVV010000228.1 GCF_019242285.1 Bradyrhizobium sp. | reverse complement strand
GAGCAGTTCGCGCCGGGCAAGTTGCTGGGCTTCTCGTGTCTCGCCGAGGAGGTCGGTTTCGATTCGGTCTTCATCAGCGACCACTTCCAGCCCTGGAAGCATGTCGACGGCCATGCGCCCTTCTCGCTGACCTGGCTGGGCGCGCTGGGCGCCAGCACCTCGCGGGTCGTCATGGGCACCAGCGTGCTGACGCCGACGTTCCGCTACCATCCGTCCATCGTTGCCCAGGCCTTCGGCACGATGGGCGCGATGTTCGCAGGCCGCGTCGTGCTCGGGATCGGTACCGGCGAAGGTCTCAACGAAGTGCCTTCGACCGGCCAGCCCTGGCCGGAATTCAAGGAGCGCTTCGCCCGCCTCCGTGAGGCCCTCACGCTGATCCGGGCGCTCTGGACCCAGGAACGGGTCAGCTTCGAAGGTCAGTATTACAAGACCGACAAGGCAACGATCTACGACCGTCCCGACACGCCGGTACCGATCTATGTTGCAGCCGCGGGCGCTCTCGTGGCGCGTTACGCCGGTCGCGCCGCGGAAGGGTTCATCTGCACCAGCGGCAAGCAGCCGGAGCTCTACACCGAGACGCTGTTGCCGAAGGTCGCCGAGGGCATCGCCGCGTCGGAGGATCCGACGCGGTCCTACGATCGCATGATCGAGGTCAAGGTGTCGTTCGACACCGACAAGGCGCGTGCGCTCGAGGACACCCGCCACTGGGCGGCGCTGGCGCTGACGCCGGAGGAAAAGATGAGTGTCGAGGATCCCGTCGAGATGCAGCGCCTCGCCGACGCGCTGCCGGTGGAGCGCGCCGCCAGCCGGTGGATCGTGTCCAGCGACGCCGACGAGCACGTCGAGCGGATCGGCTACTACGTTGGCCTTGGTTTCCGCCATCTGGTGTTCCACGCGCCGGGACCGGACCAGGCGCGCTTTTTGAAACTCTACGGCGAGCATGTGCTGCCGCTTCTGCGCAAGCGTTTCGGTTGAGCGTGCGGGACCGGCCGATGAAGTCCAGTAGTGCCGTCGAGATGCTCGCCGTCCCCGGCATTCCGCTGGTGCGCAAGGACGATGATCTCGTCGCGCTGATCGGCGACGGGCTGGCGCGCGGCGGCATCGTGCCGCGCGGCGGCGACGTCTTCGTGTTGACGCAGAAGATCGTGTCCAAGGCCGAAGGGCGCTTGGTTGACCTGGCGACCGTCGAGCCCTCAGCGGAGGCGATCGAGCTCGCCGGGACGGTCCAGAAGGATCCGCGCCTCGTCGAGCTGATCCTGCAGGAATCGGTGCGCGTCGTGCGGGCAAGGCCGGGCGTGTTGATCGTCGAGCACCGGCTGGGCTTCGTGATGGCCAATGCGGGCATCGACCAGTCCAATCTGGCTTCGCCCGATGAACCACCGCGCGCGCTGCTGCTGCCGGTCGATCCCGACGGCAGTGCGGCAACATTGAGGAGACGTCTGTCGCTGAGGTTCGGTGTGCCCGTGGCGGTGATCATCAGCGACAGTTTTGGCCGTGCCTGGCGGCGCGGTACCTGCGGAGTCGCGATCGGTGCGGCCGGCCTGCCATCGCTGATGGATCTGCGTGGCTCGCCTGATCTGTTCGGCCGCGAGCTTCAGGTCAGCATCACCGGGCATGCGGACGAGATCGCGGCTGCGGCGTCGCTCGTGATGGGGCAGGGCGCCGAAGGCCAGCCTGTCGTGGTCGTGCGCGGCCTGGCATGGCGCGGTCCCGACAATGCCGCGTCCGAGCTGGTGCGCCCGGCCGCCGAGGACATGTTCCGATGAGCCGGCGACTTGTCGTGGCGCTGTCCGGCGGGGTCGGCGGCGCCAAGCTGGCGCTCGGTCTGAGCCGCGTCCTGCCGGCTGACGAGCTGCTCGTGGTCGCCAACACCGGCGACGATTTCGAGCATCTTGGGCTGAGCATCTCGCCCGATATCGACACGCTGACCTACGTTCTCGCTGAGATCGACAATCCCGCAACCGGCTGGGGCCGGCGCGACGAGACCTGGTCGTTTATGGACAGCATCGGCGCGCTCGGCGGCGAGGACTGGTTTCGGCTCGGCGATCGTGATCTCGCGCTGCATGTCGAGCGCACCCGTCGCCTGCGCCTGGGCCAGACATTGTCGGAGGTGACATCCGACATTTGCCGGCGCCTCGGCATCGGTGCCCGCCTGGTGCCGATGAGCGACGACCGAGTGCGGACCCGCGTGCGCGGCGACGCGGGCTGGATCGACTTCCAGGACTATTTCGTGCGCCGGCAATGCCGGCCGGTCGTCCATGAACTGGCTTTCGACGGCGTGATGCGCGCCCGGCCGCAGGACGACATCCTGGCGGCACTCCGCTCGGGCGACGTGCGGGCCGTCGTCATCTGTCCGTCCAATCCCTTCATCAGCATCGAGCCGATCCTGGCGATCCCAGGCATGCGCGAGGCGATCAAGGCGAGCGGCGCGCCGGTCGTCGCGATCTCACCGATCATCGGCGGGAAGGCGGTCAAGGGCCCGATCGCGAAGATGATGCGCGAGCTCGGCCACGAGGCCAGCGCCGCCGGCGTCGCCGCACGCTACGGCGACCTGCTCGATGGCTATGTCGTCGACCACGCCGACGCCGATAGGGTCGGCACTGTCGGCGCGCGGGTCACGATCGCCAGAACCCTGATGACCAGCCTGCATGACCGGGAGACGCTGGCGCGCGTGACGCTCGATGCGGCGGACGCGCTGGCCTCGCTGCAATGAGCGACATCTGGGCGGTCATTCCGGTCAAGGAGTTCGATGGCGCCAAGCATCGGCTGTCGGGCCTGCTGTCGCCGCCGGAGCGTCGGCGTCTCGCCGAGACCATGCTGACGGACATGCTCGACGCCGTTGCCGGCTCCCGGCGTCTCGCTGGTGTGGTGATTGTCACACTCGATCCGCACGCGACAGCGCTTGGTAAAAAGATCGGCGCGCGGATCCTGACTGAAGGCGCGCGGGATGGA
>NZ_JAFAVV010000203.1 GCF_019242285.1 Bradyrhizobium sp. | reverse complement strand
CCGTGCCATGCCGCAGGCTCATTTCAGAAGCCAGAGCCAAAAGTGGTGAGGGCCGGGATGCCTTCCATCTCGGTGCCGAGCACCACTACTTCCGACTTTGGCGGCTGCGGCAGGGAACGCATTCGCGATCCCCAAACACACGGATGTCGCGGTCCAGCGCTCGGCGAGAGCAACGCGCCAAAGCCGCTGCTGCATCGAGTGGCGCGCCCAACACGATTCGAACATGTGGCTTTCTGCTTTCGGAGAGGATCTGTATTACTGTATTAGGGCGCAGCATCTTTTGCATAGCGCGTGACATGAGCACCGCTTGGGTATGGCGGCACAGAGCCGCACCCTCCTGGCCGTGAAGAAAGCGCCGGGTCCACTGGTAGGTACACTGGCAAGTCGCCATTAAAAAAATGATGGATTTTTCAATTAGATAGTCGAGGGTTCGATTCCGCCCCTGGGCACCACATCTATGCTGCTGGGCGCCGGGCTGCGATTTTGTGCGGATTCCTCCGTGCCAGGCAGCGTTCCGTTCGGGCGCGGCCATTTGCGGTGATCGTAGCTGGAAAGCTGAATCCAATCGAGACCAAGGACTTATCGTGCAGCACTCGCTGTGCCTAATCGTTCTCCCTGGCCTCTAAAGTCTGCAGATACGTAAGAACGACGTTTCCCGACGCGATGATGTGGCGTTCAATCAGGTCCACAAGGCCAGCTCGGTCCTTCCTGACACAGAGGGTCAACATTTGCTCGTGCTCGGTCTGGGTGACAGTCGGAAAACTCCTCTCTCTCCAAGCAAGGACCCAGTAGCGGTTCAGATTGTTGCGGGCGCGGCTGACTTGCTCAAGGAAGAACGGCCGATTGGCTCGCTGATAGATCAGAGTATGGAATTCGGTGGCAAGGCGCAGTCGTTCTGACGCGAGCTGCGCCGTGTCGATCTTTGTTATGACGCGGCGAGCTTGTTCTATGTCGTACTCGGTGAGGTAGTCGAGTGCCCACCCAGCTAGACGTGGTTCGATGAGAGCGCGGAACTCCATCAGTTCGCGCGCGACAGTGCTCGAGAGATCCGCAACGAAGCACCCACGATTGTGATGCAGCGTCGCGAGCCCCTCGGAGACCAGGATTTTGAGCGCTTCGCGGACTGGCGTGTGACTGACGTCGAAGTCAGCGGCGATCTCATCCTGCTTGAGCGCCGCGCCCGGCGAGATTTCACCGTTGCAAATCGCATCACGAAGCGTGCCAGCTATCATTTCCGTGCTCCCCAACAGTTTTTTGCCCGGCCCCTTCAACATGAATTCCTATCCCCCACTCGGTTGACATATAATATATAATCATCTAAGAGAACTCTGAGATCAAGAGGTTAAGGCTATCTCGGATGATTATATATAATATGCAAAACTTTCTGGCGCATACGCTGCTGACCTGCCGGTGATGTTTTCCTCGGCTTCACAAGCTTCCGTCGGTCGGAGCCTCGCAGGCCTCGAGACGCCATGTCTCGTCTTGGAGACCAGACGTCTCGCTCGCAACGTGTCGCGGCTAAAGACCCATCTCGAACCGTTTGCTGTCAGGTTTCGGCCGCACCTCAAAACCGCGAAGAGCGCCGAAGTTGCGCGCGTTGTCACGGACGAACTGGCCGCGCCACTGACGGTCTCAACGCTTAGAGAGGCGGAGTATTTTCTCGAACATGGCTTCTCCGATTTGCTTTATGCCATTGGGATCGCACCGAATAAGTTGGAGCACGTATTCGACTTGCGGCGGCGTGGGGCCGAGTTGTCGATCGTACTCGACAACATCGAGATGGCACGCCTGGTCGCGGCACGGTGTGCCGAGAGGAGCGACCCCCTGCCAGTCCTGATCGAAATCGACACCGACGATCATCGATCCGGCATCAAGCCGCGGGACCCCGTCCTCGTGGAGGTGGGACGCGCACTCCACGAAGGAGGCGCGGTGCTTGGCGGCGTCATGACGCATGCCGGGAGTTCGTATGGTCTGAAAGGAGCGGCGGCCTTCGCGGAAAGGGCCGAGCAGGAGCGATCGGGCGCTATCGCAGCGGCCGAGGCGCTGCGGGGTGCCGGCTTGCCCTGTCCTGAGGTCAGCGTGGGATCCACGCCGACGGCGCATTTTGCCCGTGATCTTGCCGGCGTGACGGAAGTGCGTGCCGGCGTCTTCATGTTTTTCGACCTCGTCATGGCCGGCATCGGCGCCTGCTCACTCGACGACATCGCGATTTCCGTTCTGGCGAGCGTCGTCGGCCACCAGCGCGACAAGGGCTGGATCTTGATTGATGCAGGCTGGATGGCCATGTCGCGCGACCGCGGCACGGCACGGCTTTCCGTCGATCAGGGATATGGGATCGTCTGCGATCTCGGATGCGATCCGATCCCCGACCTGATCGTGATCGATGCCAATCAGGAGCACGGCATTATCGCGCACCGTTCCGGCCTCGGCCCTCTACCGAACCTTCCGATCGGCACGATGGTGCGCATCCTCCCCAATCACGCCTGCGCCACGGCTGCGCAGCATGACCGGTACCATGTCACAACCGATGGTTCGATCGTGTCCGCGATCTGGCCTCGCATCTACGGATGGTGAACCAATGTCGACCCTGCTCGCGGCTATCAACAACGATTCTGTCCCGAAACCCTTCGGTCACTACGTACAGGCCATGGATGCCGGCGGGCTCGTTTTTGTTTCGGGTCAGCTTCCCGCGCGCTTGGACGGCACGTCACTGGCCGATGCGCCATTCGAGACTCAGGCCCGCCAGTCACTCGCCAACCTCCTGGCGATCGTCGAAGGAGCAGGGCTCTGCCGCGATCGCATCGCGAAGGTTACGGCTTACCTGGTCGGCATCGAGCATTGGAGCGCGTTCAACGCGATCTACGCCGAAGCTCTTGGCGAACACCGTCCGGCACGGTCCGTCGTGCCGGTGCCCGCGCTGCACCATGGCTATCTGATCGAACTCGATGCCATCGCCATGCGCTGAAGGTCGCGCCAGCCATTTCGTTTTCAGTGAACGACAACCAGGTTTCAATCGATGAGACATGAGGCGCGCCAAACACGGTTGCGGCCGACGCTAATATCCTTCGACGTGTTCGGCACGTTGATCAGCGTCCGCGAAAGCTCCTACGGCGCATTCGAGCACATTCTTGCCGAAACGGGTGCGCATCGCGTCGACGTGAAAGCGTTCTGGGAACACTGGGAACACCGAAACATCGCCCATTATTGGAAGCCGTACCGGACGTATCGCGAGATTTGCGAGCTCTCGCTCGAGGAAACGTTCGTGCATTTCGGTCTCACCGGCGAGGGGCGCCTGATCAACCGCTATTTCGATGCGTTCCCTCGCTTCGTTCTCTACGACGATGTCGTCCGTACGCTCGACCGACTGTCGCGCCGCTACAGGCTGGCGGTCGTGTCCAACATCGATGACGATTTGCTCGCGTTGACGCCGCTGCAGCGGGAGTTCGACCTCGTGTGTACGGCGCAACGGGCGAAGGGCTACAAGCCTGATGGCGCGCTGTTTCGTTATCTGATCGAGCATGCCGGCTGCGCCAGGGAAGAAATTCTGCATGCCGGGCAGTCGCAGTTTACGGATCTGGTTGGTGGCAAGCCGCTCGGCTTGTCCATCGCCTGGATCAACCGACGCCAGGTGGCGCTGGATGATTCCGTACCGCGACCGGACTTCATCTTTGCCGACATTAAATCGCTCAACGATCTAGTCGAACTGTGACGATCCCTTAGATATGCGAGGAGCACGCTTATGCTGATGTTCAGGAAAGTCTTCGGCTTCTCGGCGGTCGCGACCATGATCGCACTGTCGCCAGCGGCGACGCGGGCCGACCAAGCGGATACCGCGCTGGCGCGCATTCGGCAAAACAAGGCCGTAACCATCGGCTTTCGGGAGAGCGCGGCGCCGTTCGCCTATCTCGATGAGAGCCGGCAACCAAGCGGCTACTCCGTCGACATCTGTAAGCGGATCGTCGCGGAAATCGGCCGTAAACTCGCTATTCCCGGCATCGAGACACGATACGTACCAGTGACCCCGCAAACGCGGATACCGCTGATCGCGAACGGCACGGTTGACATCGAATGCGGCACGACAGTGAATTCATTGGCGCGGCAGGAGCAGGTTGATTTCAG
>NZ_JAFAVV010000081.1 GCF_019242285.1 Bradyrhizobium sp. | reverse complement strand
GTCCTTGGTCGCCTGGCGCTGGGCATCGTTGAAATAGGCGGGAACCGTGATCACCGCCTGGGTGACGGTCTCGCCGAGATAGCTCTCGGCGGTTTCCTTCATCTTTTGCAGGATGAACGCCGAAACTTCCGAGGGGCTAAGGTCCTTGCCGCCGGCCTGCACCCAGGCATCGCCGTTGCCGGCGCGGACGATCTTGTACGGGACCAGGCCCATGTCCTTCTGGGTCATCGGATCATCGAACCGGCGACCGATCAGCCGCTTGACGGCAAAAACGGTGTTCTCGGGATTGGTGACTGCCTGGCGTTTCGCCGGCTGTCCGGTCAGACGCTCGCCGTCCTTGGTGAATGCGATGATCGAGGGAGTCGTGCGGGCGCCCTCCGCATTCTCGATCACCTTGGGCTTGCTTCCCTCCATCACCGCGACGCAGCTGTTGGTGGTGCCCAGATCGATCCCGATAACCTTGGCCATGATTGTCCCTCTTGTTCGTCATGCCTCAATGCCGGCAGCCGACCCTCCTCATCAAGCAAGGGTCACCACCAGCGCTTTAACGGGGGCGATATAGGGGGGCTTTCGATTGGCACAAGACGCCGGGCGCAGCTAAAGAACGCGAAGCGTAACAAGGAGAAATCGATGCGTGCCGCCGTGATACTGGTTGGTTGTATTGCGGTGGCGATCGGGGGGTGCTCCAGCGGCGGTGACAACAACGCAACCGATGCGAACCGCCTCCGGGTGAGCGATGCCTGGATCAGGCTCGCGGCGGTACCGGGAACTCCATCCGCGGCTTATTTCACGATCCATGGAGGCCCGACATCGGATCGGCTGACCAGCATCAGCAGCCCCCAGGTGAGGCGTGCGGAGATGCACGAGACGATGGCGGCGGACCACGGCATGGCGAGGATGGCGCCGGTCGAGCAGCTGGCGGTGCCCGCTGGCGGCACCGTAACCTTCGCGCCCGGCGGCCGCCACGTCATGCTGTTCGGGCTCGATGCCGCCGCGACGGCAGGTCGCGAAGTCAGGCTCGATCTGGCCTTCGCCAGTGGCCGGACCCTCGCTGCCAGGGCGCGCGTTCGTGCCATGGGTGATGAGCGACAATAAATTCGGACGACTTCTCAGCGCCGGCGAGATCGCGCTGGCGCGCGGCATGTTCGGCGACGCGATCGATTATGCCAAGGTCCGGGTCTACGAGCGCAAATGGTGGCCATTGCAACCGCGCAACTGGATCATGGCACCGGACGGCGATCTCTGGCTCCACCCCTGCGGCCTACTGGCGGGGATCGACTTCGCCAAAGCAGGACTTGGCCTGCAGGGCCTGTTCATCCATGAGATGACGCACGTCTGGCAGCATCAAAAGGGCATCTGCCTGCTGCTTCGCCGCCATCCCTTCTGCCGCTACGCCTATCGACTTGCGCCGGGTAAGCCGTTCGAGCGCTATGGCATCGAACAGCAGGCGGAGATTACCCGCGATGTCTTTCTCCTGCGCCGGGGGGTTCGCCGCAACGCGGCCGCGGCGAAGGTCAACTATGCAGCCTTGCTGCCGTTCACGCCGCAGCCCGAGGCGGCGTAGCCGCAAGCCAGGCGTCGCGATTGGCTTCGATCGTCCCGACCGCCTTGTCCCAGAAAGCCTTGGTTCCGCCCTGCGCCGCCGAGGTGAACTTGGACGTGTGGCGGAACTCGAGGATCTCGAGGCCTTCGGGCCCGGCAGTGTAGATGTATGGGGTGTCGCCCGCGAGCCAGAACCCGTCGCCCGCGCCCAGCCATTCGGTGCCCAGCTTCATTGAACCTGAAACGATATAGTAGAGCGCATCGACGCTATGGCTGTGGCGGCCGAGCGGATAGTTCGGCTTGAACCAGGCATAGTGAAGGGCAAAGCCAGGCGCGTCGAACAGCACCTTGATGACATAGCCGTCGGCCATCCCGGCCTCGGCCATCCGGGCGAGCCCCACCGCGGCGGATTCCGGCATGCTGGAGACGGTGCCCTCCTCCTCCGTCATGTGACGGCATTCCTTGGCCCGATAGATTTGCATTTTCGGCTTCTTGCTAGCCATTCAGTTCCACTCCTTCGATCAGGCTGCCGGACGGGGCGGCGGCATCGCCCGCCACGCCTCGCGATTGGCTG
>NZ_JAFAVV010000074.1 GCF_019242285.1 Bradyrhizobium sp. | reverse complement strand
GCGTTCAGCCGGCGCCAGCGTCTTATGGAGCTGTCTTTCAAGCGCCTCCGCGCTTCGACGGATCGTCATAGCTCGGCGTGTCGTCGAAACGGTCGGGCCGCGCAGGCCGTTGATAGGGCCAGCCCGGTGCAGGAAAGCGCGCCCATGCGCCGCTCGGATCCTGACGAGAATGAAACATGCCGTGATGCGCCACGCGCGACCTCGCATGATGGGCCGTTGCGGCGGCGGCGGAAGCGCATAACGCGATCAGGATACCCGTTGCGAAGATGAAACGCATCGTGTCTTGCTCCGAATCCCCGCCACCGCCGGCGATGTGATGCGCGGGCCCTCACGACTCAACCTCGGCGGCTTCACGATCCAGGGAGCAAGTCCTGGGTGCGGGGGAAGGCCCCGCGCGGGGGCGTTGGACGGCAGCGCCGCCCGAATCGCCCTGCTCGTCTCTCTATATGTGTCTCTATATATAAAGTGCGCGGACGGGGCCGCGGCCCCGGCAGCTCACGCCCGCCTGCGCTCCAGCGGCCGCCACCATTGATGGATCATGGCGTGACGCGTGGCGGCGTGGCCGCCGGGTCGGAAGGCCTCGGGCAGCGCCGCTTCCAGCCGTTCGACCGCGCGCGCCACCGCAATCGCATGCTCCTCGCCCTCGAAGCGCATCGTCTCGATGGCGCGATCGTTCGGCATCATCTTCTTGAAGCCGAGATGGGCCAATGTTGCCAGATGCAGGAGCTCGTCGACCGGCAGGTCGAGCCGAATCCGGTCCTGGCGCGGCGACATCTTCTGCTGGCAGCTTTCATAGCCCATGTGCCAGCAGGCCGCGCCGATGGCGTCGCCGAACTTGAACAGGCGCTCCTGGCAACGATCGACGCCGTTCCCGGGAGAGGCACGCCGCGCAAACGATTGCACCTGCTCGAACGCCTTGCCGATCGCCGCGGGCAGCGGCCGGCCGTTGCAGGCGTGCTGCGAGCTCACACCGCGGACGATCTCGGCGCTCGCCTCCTGCATGCCGGCGAGCCGTCCCCTGGCGAAGTATGACCGTGCCGCAGACCAGGCCGCGGCGAACAGAACGAGCTGCAGGACGATGATGACGGCCAGGATATCCAACGTAGGCTCCCCACACCCGACAGAAGTTGAACCGAGCCCTGGTTATCGAGCGCGAACGTGGTGCGGCCCCGATGATCCCGGCCGCCTCGTCGTGATCCGACGATTCGCTTGTTCCCCTGTGCTACGATCATCGCAGCTCAAGGTTACCCGCGCGTATATTTTCGGGATGCTTTGCCGATGTTCACATCGGCTGCGACGCCGTGGCGCTACGGAACGGCAGGCGAGATCGGCTTGGCCCGTTCGCGGCCGCCGCGCGATCAAGCCGCGTCAGTGCGCGCCGATCCAGGCCCGCGCCTCGCGCTGGGCCACGGCGATCTCGGCCTCGCTCATCTGCGCGGCCACCTCGCGGCGCATCGCGACCGCGTCCGCTCGCCCCTTCGACGCGGCGAGGTTGAACCATTTGTGCGCGGCGACCAGGCTGACGACGCCGGCGCGCCCGCTCGCCCAATAGACACCGCGCTCGAACAGCACGTCCGACATAACGGTCGCCTCCACCGGCGCGGCCGCATCCAGGTCGATGGTTCCCTGAAACATCTCGTCTCTCCTTTGCCCCGCCGCCCTGGCCTTGCAATCCGCGGGTCCGTCCACGCGTTCGACGTCCTCTCATCCGCCGTTCGCCGGCGCGTTGGCGCGATCATGCCGATGAGACTTGAACGGCGGTTTAAGCGTTGCGATGAATGGGATGTAAACGCGCCATGCCACAACTGTGGCAGACCCGACGCGTCAGCGACGCGTGCGGCCGTCCCGCGCCTCGATGAGGCGGCATCGCGGACGATCTGGCAATGATGAATCGGAAAAGGCCGGGCTGGCATCGCACCGGGGAACGAGGGCGTCGGCGAACACGTCAGGATCAGATTCCACCGGGCAAAGCCGTCACCGGGTGAAATTGCGGACCAAGCAGGATCCGCACCGAACGAAGAAAACTCGCTTCTTCTGCTGGACCCAATCGCGGGAAGCGCGGACAGCGCCTGACCGAAACCTGATCCAGCCGTTTGACCTGATGTCTCGCCGACACCCTCTTGCCGTCGATCGGAGCTTGCCGGATCAGGATCGGCTTCCCTCTCGAAGCCGGCCTGCCCGAAGGCTCCAATGACGCGCCGGCGTCAGGTTGCCGGCGATCTCGTCGAGAGGCGAGATTTACTTCTTCTTCTTGGCGACCTTGCGGGTCTTCTTCGCGGTCTTCTTCACCGCGCTCTTCGCCTTCTTCGCCTTCTTCGCTTTCTTAGCCATGTGGCCCTCCAATCAATGAGATGGCTTTACGCTTGCATGCGCTCCGGGAATCGAAGTGCACGACAAATCGTTACACCAACGAGCAAAAAAAAACAGCGTCCCACTT
>NZ_JAFAVV010000785.1 GCF_019242285.1 Bradyrhizobium sp. | reverse complement strand
CCTGGACATGACCTTTGCTGCGCTCGCGGACCCGACACGGCGGGCCCTGCTGGCGCGGCTTTCCGAAGGGCAGGCGCTCTCGGTGAGCGAACTGGCGCAGCCGTTCGCAATGTCGCTGCCCGCCATCATGAAACATCTCGACGTGCTGTCGGACGCAGGCCTGCTGGCGCGCGAGAAGAGCGGCCGCGTCGTTGCCTGCCGATTGACCGCCGCGCCGATGGCGCAGGCCATGCAATGGCTTTCCCGCTATCAGCGCTTCTGGTTCGACAATCTCGATCGCCTCGCGGCATTCGTGGAGGATGAGCCATGGAAACAGCAAGCCTCACCCTCACCCGCCGCATCAAAGCCGAGCCCGAAAAAGTCTACGCGGCGTGGATCGACCCGGCGCAACTGATCAGATGGTTCGGTCCGGGCCAAGTGCGGCAGGACACCGTGCGCGCGGAAATCGATCTGCGCCCCGGCGGGCGCTATCGCATCAGCTTCGATAACGATGGCGGCACGTACAACGAGGTCGGCGGCGTCTACCGCGAGGTCGTGCCGAATGCGCGGCTCGTCTTCACCTGGGCCTGGCACTCGACGCCGGAGCGGGAGTCGCTGGTGACGGTTTCGCTCGCGCCCGACGGCGATGGCACGCTGCTCACGTTGATCCACGCGCAGTTCCTCGATGCCGAGACGCGCGATCGTCATCGGGAGGGATGGCTCTCCGTCCTCGACAAGCTCGCCGGATTTCTTGCCTGACCATCCGAAACAGGAGGTTCTCATGCAACCGCACAAGATCGTCTCACGGCAGGAGTGGCTCGAAGCCCGCAAGGCGCATCTCGCGCATGAGAAGGAATTCACCCGTGCCCGCGACCGCCTCAGCGCGGAGCGGCGGGCGCTGCCCTGGGTCGCGGTCGACAAGGCCTACGGCTTCGACACGGCCGGCGGGAGGAAGACGCTGGGCGATCTGTTCAATGGCAGGCGCCAGCTCGTGGTGCAGCACTTCATGTTCGCGCCGGAATGGCACGCCGGCTGCAAGAGCTGCTCGTTCTGGGCCGACGGCTTCGAGCGCATGATCCCGCACCTCGCTGCACGCGACACCGCGCTGGTGGCGATCTCCCGCGCGCCACTGGAAAAGCTCCTTGCGTTCAGGAAGCGGATGGGCTGGACCTTCGACTGGGCCTCTTCAGCCGATGGCGATTTCAACTTCGATTATGCCGTCTCCTTTACGCCGGACGAGGTCAAGTCCGGCGCCAAGATCTACAATTTCGGCACCGCGGGCTTCGGCGTCGGTGAGGCGCCCGGCATCAGCGTGTTCATCCGCGACGAGCAGGGCCGCATCTTCCACACCTATTCCTGCTTCGCCCGCGGCCTCGACATGATGAACGCGGCCTATCACTATCTCGACCTCACCCCGCTCGGCCGGCACGAGGAAGGCCTGCCCTATTCGATGGACTGGCTACGGCTGCGCGACGAGTACAGCCCGGCTGCTGCGTCGAGCTGACGCGCCGGCTCCGCTGTCTTCGCCTGGCTTGCGCGCCCGCCGAAGCCTTTGGCGTAGGCGGGACCGGGGCAACCCAGTACGCCGCGGCCGATCGATTCCAGCACTGACGTCTCTGGGATGCTGGATCACCCGCTTTAGCGGGTGACGACAGCGAAGGTGTGGCTAACTACTTCTTCGCGCTGGCGACCGGCTCGGTGGCGTTGCAGGAGATCAACAGCGTGTAGGCGCGAGCCTTGTCGGTGATCTCCGAGGTCTTGAGCTCGCCCTTCGGCTCGGCGGTCTCGTAGGCCACCGCGCTGTTGTCGAGGAAGTCGCGCAGCGCCCCGGTCTTGATCGCGAAATTGATGTTTTCGGGGATGCTGCCGGTCGCCCGGGCCACCCGGATCGCGTCGAGCTTGGCGGCCACCACGCCGGTGATCTGGCCGCTGCCGTCGAGCAGCGGGCCGCCGCTGTTGCCCGGCTGCACGGCGGCGCTGATCTGCAGGAAGCGGGTGTCGTTCAGGGGGCCGCTGAGCGAGGAGACGATGCCGGTCGTGACCGTGAAATCCGACGACAGCAGGCCGCGGAAGGGGTAGCCGATCGCCACCACCGCGTCGCCGGAGTGGATCGCGCGGTCGCGGATCCTGGCGAACTCCTTGAACGTGCCCGAGGGCGCCTGCAGGAGCGCGAGATCGTTCGAGGCGTCCTTCGAGACCAAGCGCAAGGTGACCGGCGCCTCGCCGCCGAGATTGCCGCGGATGTCGCCGCTGCAGCCGTCGATGACGTGGTGGTTGGTCACGACATGGCCGCCGGCGCTGATCGCAAACCCGGTGCCGCTTTGGCTGCCGGCCTTGGCGGATTTCGGGGCGGATGGCGCCTCGCCCGCGGCCGGCGGCCTGGTCGCGACCGGTTTCGGTGCGGTGAAATCGCCGGCGCTGTCGATGCCGTCGGCTTTGATCTTGGCGACGCAGTTGGCGAGCACGGCGAGCAGCGGCCCGGTCGAGGTCAGGTTGAACTGATAGGTGCTGCTTCCCGTCGTCGCGGCCATGAAATTCGACTTCTGGAAGATGCGCGCGACGTTCGGCGGCAGGACGGCCGTCGCCATGATCTGCGACGTGGCGTTGCCGAAGATGCGCGCCGGCGACTGGCCGTCGAAGATGATGTCGATCGGCAGGGTTTCGCCCTTGCTGTAGCGGAACGCCGGGTTCGCGAAACCGAGCAGCCAGGAATTGTTGGCGTTCTGGCCGACCACCAGCGTCATGCCGTTATCATAGGCCATGCTGGCGGCGCAGTGCGAGAAGGTCCCGTTGCCGTCGTTGGTGAAGGCGCCGCCCTTCCAATTGCCGACATGGATGAAGCCGTACGGCCCGGCGGCGCTTGCCGAGGGAGCCGCTGCGAGTTGCAGGAAAAACGCGACCGAAAACCAGACCCAGAACGCCTTGCGCATGCACCGATAGCCCCCATTGCCCGGCGGTATCTTTGTACGACTCCGGCGCGAAAGCAACTGGGGGTGGATATGCGGCACACGCGACCGCCGTCGCAGGCCGGTACGGCTTGGTTTCCAAGAAACGTGAGACAAATTAAACAGTTACGATGTCAGCCGGCCGCAGCTTGCGGCGCTTTGCGACTCAATATACTTTGCACCGCAAAGTGAGGGATCGATGCAGGACCTCGACAAGGCGCTCGCCGACATCGTCGCCATCCGCAGCCAGCTTGCCTCAGGCGCCGCATTCCGCGGCTACGGGCCGGCGACGATCGCTGCAACTGCGGCGGTCGCGCTGATCACCGCCATCCTGCAACATGCCTGGCTGCCCGATCCGACCGCGTCTCCCCTCACTTTCTTTCTCGGCTGGGCCAGTGCGGCGCTGGTATCGGTGGTGATGATCTGGATCGAGACGGTGGCGCGCTCGCGCCGGCATCATTCGGGACTGGCGGACGCCATGATTCACCAGGCGATCGAGCAGTTCCTCCCCGCCGCCGTCGCCGGCGTGCTGCTCGCGGTGATGCTGTGGAAGTTCGCGCCGGAAACGCTGTGGCTGTTGCCGGGGCTGTGGCAGGTGCTGACCTCGCTCGGCGTGTTCGCCTCGGTCCGCTCGCTGCCGCGCAGCGTGGCGCTGGCCGGTGCCTGGTATTTCGTCGCCGGTTTCACGGTGCTGCTGATCGGGAGCCAGAATCACGCGCTGTCGCCCTGGACCATGGGGCTGCCGTTCGTGATCGGGCAAACGCTGGTGGCGGCGATCATTTATTTTGCGTCCGGAGAGAGTGATGGTGAAGAGTGACATGAGCGGCGCGCCGTTCTCCTATGAGGGTCTCGACCGCGTGATCCACGAGAAGGCGAGGCTCGGCATGCTGACCTCGCTGATGGCGCATCCCAAGGGGCTCGCCTTCGCCGATCTGAAGCAGCTTTGCGCGCTGACCGACGGCAATCTCAGCCGTCACCTGCAGGTGCTGCAGGAGGCGGGGCTGGTCGAGGTCATCAAGGGCTACGAGGGCAACCGCCCGCATACCAGCTGCCGCCTCACCAGGGCCGGCCGCCGCCGCTTTCTGGATTATCTCTCGGTGCTGGAGCGGCTGGTGCGCGATGCGGCGACCGCCGCCGGCCGCGAGCCGGCGCCGCTCGGCCGGCTCGGCGTGCTTTCGACCTGATCCATTTTTTTGCTGGGGAACTTTGCCATGCAAAGTGATTTTCACGCCGAGCGCGCGTCCATGCTTCATGTCGGCATCATCATGGACGGCAACGGAAGATGGGCCGTCCGGCGCGGCCTGTCGCGGCTGCGCGGTCACGAGGCCGGTGTCGAGGCGATCCGTCGAGTCGTCGAGGCCGCGCCCGACCAGGGCGTGGGGACCTTGACCCTCTACGCCTTCTCCTCCGACAATTGGCGGCGGCCGCGCACGGAAGTCGCGGGGCTGATGGCGCTGCTGCGCTTCTATCTCGCCAACGAGGTCCAGAGCCTGGTCAAGAACGGCGTGCGGTTGAAGGTGATCGGCCGCCGTGACCGGCTGCCCGACGGCATCGCTGCCGCGATCGGGCGCGCCGAGCAGGCGACCGCGCAGGGCAGGACCCTCAACCTGCGCATCGCCGTCGATTATTCCGCGCGCGACGCGATCCTGAATGCCGCCGCGCGGCTCGCCGGAGCGGCCGGCGCGCCGACCCGCCAGCAGTTTTCCGATCTCGTCACCGGCGAGGCGGACCTGCGCGACGTCGACCTCATCATCCGCACCAGCGGCGAGCAGCGGCTGTCCGACTTCCTGCTGTGGGAAGGCGCCTATGCCGAGCTGCACTTCACCGAGACGATGTGGCCCGATTTCGACGCCGAGCATCTCGCCGAGGCGGTGAGCGCCTTCCATCACCGCGAGCGCCGCTTCGGCGGGCTGGATGCGCTGCCGCTCGCTCCGGCGGCGAGTCTTTAAAGCCTTCGTTCTCCAAGGCAACCGCATACGAGAAGGCAGCCTTTTTGCGGCCCATCCTTCGAGACGCCCGCCTGCGGCGGGCTCCTCAGGATGAGGGCTGTTTTCGTGGCGAGATCTCAGAACCTCATGGTGAGGGCGCGGCGCAGCCGCGTGTCTCGAACCATGAGGCCCCGATGACCGCCATCATATGCGATAGCCCTGCTTTCCAGGGGAGCGGGAATCATCTACGGCTTGGCGCATCGCCATGCCCACTTTGCGCTGATGAATCCCGAGCCGCGACGCGCTTCTGAAGCGCAATCCCCCGAGGCCGAGCAGGGTTCGCCTCGGCAGGGCGCCGCCGCGTTCTACGAGGCCGGGCTTCGCCTGTTGAAGGCCGGGCAGATCGTGGAAGCGGAACAATGCGGCCGGCAGGCGTTGGCGATCGATGCCGGCCATGCCGATTCGCTGCATCTGTTGGGATTGCTCAGCTTCGCTTCCGGCCACACCGACCTCGCCATCGAATGGTTCGCGCTGGCGATCCGGCAGAATCCGAACAGCGCCGACTACTTCTCCAATCTCGGCGTCGCGCTGCAGCGCCAGGGCCGCTTCGAGGAGGCGATCAAGAGTTTCGACCGCGCGCTGGTGCTCCGGCCCGATGTCGCGGAAGGCTGGTACAAGTTCGGCCAGCTCTTGCAGCAGCAGAACCGTCTCGACGAGGCGATCCTGAGCTACGATCGGGCGCTCGCGCTCGATCCCGGCCATCTCGAGGCCGCCAATGCCGGCGCGCTGCTGCATTTCGAGACCAACCGGCTCGAGGCGGCGATCGATCGGTTCGAGGCCTCGCTGCGCATCGATCCGACGCAGGCCGGCGCACTTCATTTCAAGGGCGTCTGTCAGTTGCGCTTGAAGCGCTATGAGGAGGCGCTGGAGAACTGCCGGAAGGCGCTGGCGCTTGCGCCCGACAATGCCGAGATCATCAACAACACGGGCCTGGTGTTGCAGAAGCTCGGTCGCCACGAGGAGGCGCTGCTCCATTTCGACCGCGCGATCGCGCACCACCCGGACTTCGCGCTGGTCTTCAACCATCGCGGTACGACGCTCGCCGAGCTGCATCGTTTCGACGAGGCACTGGCAAGCTACGACCGCGCCATCGCGATCGTCCCCGGCTTCATTGACGCGCACTGGAACGCTGCGCTCTACAAGCTCCTGCTCGGCAATTTCGCCGGCGGCTGGCCGGAGCGCGAATGGGGGCGCAAGAGCGCGGCGGTCGGCTTCATCGACCGGAAATTCCCGCAGCCACGCTGGCGCGGTGAGGCGCCGACCGCGGGCAAGACCATCCTGCTGCACAGCGACGAGGGCCTGGGCGACACCATCCAGTTCTGCCGCTACGCGACGCTGGCGGCCGCGCGCGGCGCGCGCGTCATCCTCGAGGTGCAGGATGTGCTGCAACCGCTGCTCATGGGTCTCGACGGCGTCGCGCAATGCCTGCCCAAGACCTTGCCTGAGACCTTGCCCGAGCTGCCGCATTTCGATCTGCACTGCCCGCTGTCGGACCTGCCGCTCGCCTTCGCGACCAGGCTCGACACGATCCCGGCCGTGCCGCGCTATCTGCCCGCGCCGCCGCCGGCGCGGGTGCAGGACTGGGAGCAAAGGCTCGGGCCGCACGATCGATTGCGCGTCGGCCTGGTGTGGTCCGGCAATCCCAACCACGGCAATGATCGCAACCGCTCGATGCCGCTCGCCGCGCTGGGCCGGCTGCTCGATGCCGATGCGCGCTTCGTCAGCCTGCAGAAGGATCCCCGGCCCGGCGATCAGGCGGTGCTCGCCGAGCGTCGCGACGTCCTCGACCTCACGGCGCATCTTGCGGATTTCGTCGAGACCGCCGCTCTGGCCTGCTGCCTCGACCTCGTGATCACCGTCGACACCAGCGTCGCGCATCTTGCCGCCGCGCTCGGCCGGCCGACCTGGATCATGCTGCCCTACACGCCGGACTACCGCTGGCTGCTCGATCGCGACGACAGTCCCTGGTATCCGACCGTGCGGCTGTTCAGGCAGGACGCGTCGCGCGACTATGCCCCCGTGATCGCGCGCGTGCGGGATGCGCTGGGGGAACGGATCGCGGCATTCGCGCGCCCCGCGGTCGAGCGGACGGACCGATGAGCGGGGCCGAGGGTCTCGCCGCCGCGAGAGCCGGGCAGCCGGCCGCGCTCCACGCCGAGGCGGTGGATCACCTTCGGGCCGGGCGGCTGCTCGATGCCCAGCGCTGCTGTCAGCAGGCGCTCGAGGCCGCTCCCGATCATGCCGACACATTGCATCTTGCGGGCGTTTTGTGCGTTCGCGCCGGGCATGTCGATCATGCCGTCGAATGGTTCGCGCGGGCGATCCGGCAGGATGCAAAGCCCGATTATCTCGCGAGCCTCGGCAGCGCGCTGCGGCAGCAGGGCCGCGCCGAGGAGGCGCTCAAGGCGTTCGACAAGGCCGTGCAGCTCGCGCCTGAGGATGCCGAGCTGTGGCGAGGCCTTGGCGGCGCGCTCGCCGATCTGCAACGTCTCGCCGAGGCGGTGCTTGCGCTCCGGCATGCGCTGACGCTCGATCCGCGGAACGGGAATGCGGCGAACGCCTGCGGCGTCTATCTGCACAATCTCGGCCGCTTCGAGGAGGCGCTGGCCTGTTTCGATCTCTGCGACCGGATGCAGCCGAACCAGCCGCAGACCCTGTACATGCGTGGCCGTGGCCTGATCGACCTCGGACGCGCCGACGAGGCGCTGGCGGAGTGCCAGCGGGCGAATGCGCTCGATCCCGGCAATGCCGATATCTGCCACAGCGTCGGCCGGGCGCTTCAGATGCTGGGCCGGCACGCGGAGGCGCTCGCGCCGTTCGGTCAGGCCATCGCATTGCGGCCGGATTTCGTCGACGCGCTGAACAACAAGGCCTACTCGCTCGCCTGTCTCAACCGTTTCGACGAGGCGCTGGCGCTGCTGGAGCAAGTCCTGCAAATGCGCCCGGATTATCTGCCGTCCCTGCTCAACAAGGCGCTCTGGCTTCCCGAGCTGCATCGCTTCGATGAGGCGTTCGCAGTGTACGACCGGCTGAAGTTGGCTGATCCCGACAATGCGGACGCCGAATGGAACGCCTCGTACCTGCATCTGCTGACCGGCGACTTCGAGGCCGGCTGGCGCGGCCGGGAAGCGCGATGGCGGTCGCAGTCGCGGCGGACGACGACCTATCCGGACTTCGCGGAGCCGAGATGGCTCGGTGCTGAACCGGTCGACGGCAAGACGGTGCTGATCTATGCCGACGAAGGCCTCGGCGACGCCATCCAGTTCGCGCGCTATGTGCCCATGGTGGCGGGGCGTGGGGCGCGGGTGATCCTGGTGGTCGGCGACGCGCTGCTCGCGCTGATGTCGCGGTTGCCGGGCATCACCCGGTGCCTGGCAAAGCCGCTCGCGGCGCGCCCGCGCTTCGATCTGCATTGCCCGATCTCGAGCCTGCCGCTCGTGTTCGGCACGCGCCTCGACACGATGCCGTCGTTCGACTCCTACCTGCCGGCGCCGCCCGCAGCGCGCGTGCAGGGCTGGGAGCATCGCCTGGGCCCACACGACAGGCTCCGGGTGGGCCTGGTATGGTCCGGCAATCCCGGCCACATCAATGATCACAACCGATCGATTCCCTTGCGCGGGCTGGCGCCTCTTCTGGAGGCCGACGCGACCTTCGTCAGCCTCCAGAAGGACCCCAAGCCGGACGACCAGCGCGCGCTCGCCGAACGCGGCGACGTCGTCGATTTCACCGCTGATCTCACCGATCTCGCCGAGACCGCGGCGCTGATCTCGTGCCTCGACCTCGTGATCACCGTCGACACCAGCGTCGCGCATCTGGCGGCCGCGCTCGGCCGGCCGACCTGGATCCTGCTGCCGTTTCTGCCTGACTTCCGCTGGCTGCTCGACCGCGACGACAGCCCCTGGTATCCGACCGTGCTGCTGTTTCGCCAGGACGCCTCGCGCGATTACGCGCCGGTGCTGGCGCGCGTGCGCGCGGCGCTGCAGGAGAACATCGCGGCGTTCGGTAGCTGAACCGTCTGCGCGCTCACTGCCCGGCGCGGCCGGCCGTAGCCCGCATGAGCGCAGCGATATGCGGGACCAGTGTTCCCGGATATCGCTGCGCTCATCCGGGCTACGCGGCGCCTATCGCCGCTCGCGAGCCTTGGCCAGCCCTTACTTCCCGGTATATCGGAGAATATACAGCCCCTGGTTCTTGTCGGTGATGTAGATGTAGCCGCGGGTGTCGACCAGCACGTCCTCGGTCTGCGCCACCAGTCTTCCTTTCGGGAACACGCCGTAACGGCGTGTCGGGTCGGGTGGCAGGAAGTAGCCGACCTCGCGTGGCGCGGTCGGGGTCGACACGTCGTAGATGCGCAGGCCCGCGTTGAAATAGGTGAGATAGACGAGGTTGCCCTGTGGCTGGACGAACGGGTTGTGCAGCAGCGTATTTTGATTATGAGGACCAAAGCGGCCGCCGCGCTCGCAGAAGCTCCGGATCGGCCAGTCCGGAGGCGGCAGCGGCAATGGGAACAGCGCCATCAGGCGTGGCTTCGCCGGATCGGCGATGTCGACGACCGAGGCCTGCTGCAAGGGCTCGTTGCAATCCTCGGCGATCGCCTCCGAATTGATGAAGGCGAGCTTTCTCTCAGGGACGGGGATCACCGTGTGCACGCCGATATTGGCGGCGAAAGGCGGGCTCATCTGGAGCTGCCCGATCTTCCGGGGATGGGCGATATCGGAGATGTCGAGGATGATCATGCCGGCGCCGCCATAGGGCAGGTAGGCGGTGTTGCCGACGATGAAGGGCGGGCCATGCATGTGGGTGGCGGCGGGCGCCGGCGGCGTCTCGTCCTCGCGCTGCCCGGGCACCCACCAGCGGCCGGCCTCCTTCGGCTTCTCCGGGTTGGAGATGTCGACGATGACATAGATGTTGCCGGTGAAGCCGCGCATGTTCGCCGACAGGTGCATGTACTTGCCGCCGCCATAGCCATTGCGGTGGGTGCTGAGCGCGCGCGTCCTGAACTGGCCGAGCTTCTGCGGATTGAGCGGGTCCTTCATATCCCAGATCAGCACGCCCTCGTCGAACGGCTTTGCGGGATCGCCGCCCCAGCCCGGCGAGATCTTCGCCAGCGCCGTGATCATTTTTCCGTCGGCGATCTCCATCTGGTCGGTCGCGGTGTTGGGCGGTCCCTCGATCTCCTTCACCACCTTCGGATCGCCGGGATCGGTGACGTCGACGATGTGCCAGCCCTCGTTCCAGAGCATGCCGATATAGAGATACCAGCGCTCGCCGACCTTCTGGATCGACATCTTGAAGCCGGGCTTGTCGTCGAGGTTGCTGTAGCCGACCGCCTCGACGTTCTGGCCGACGCCGCCAGGCGGAATCGGATCGGCCTCGGCGCGGATCGGCAACAGCGAAAGCAGCGCCGCCAACGCGACCGCGGCAATCGATCTCGTCATGATGGAAGGCTCCCCGTCTTCATTCTCGTTGTTGGCGGCGAGCGTCCTATGCCCCGCCAGATCGCGCAATTGCCGCGTGCTCATGGGCGGCCTGTCGAAATGGGCGGCCAGTAACCGTTCCGCGGCCTTGCATTTCGTCGAGATTGTTGCGCGCTGGCAACAGCTCTCAGGTCCGGCGGCCCGTCAATTAACGCCGCGTTAAGTGCGGTTGCACAGAGTCGACGATCCATCAAGGCCATCTTGGCCGCCCCGTGCCCAGGGATGGTGGACGAGGGGCCCCATGTCGACCATCGCATCACTGACGCCGAGCCGTTCCTTTCGCGGGGTGACTCCTTCCGCCGCGCTGATCCTGGCGTGGGTCGCTGTCGTGATCGCGCTCGCGGCGCCCGCCTTCAAGACCGGCGTGCTCGACGCCATGTCCACCGACGATGCCATGCGGCTGGTCGAGGTCCGCGATCTCATCGGCGGCCAGGGCTGGTTCGATCTGAGCCAGCACCGGCTCGACCCGCCGGGTGTGGCGATGCACTGGTCGCGGATCGTCGACCTGCCGCTGGCGGCCATCATTCTCTGCCTGAGGCCGCTGACCGGCCAGCACGGCGCCGAGATCGTTGCGCTGCGGGCGTGGCCGTCGCTGCTGTGGGCCGCGGCGCTCTCGCTGGTGGCGCGCATTGCCGGGCGGTTCGGCGCCGCCGCGCATCGCGAGAAGATCGAGCTCGCGGCGATCCTGCTCGCGGCGCTGTCGATTCCGAGCCTGATCCATTTTCGCGCCGGGGCGATCGACCACCACAATGCCCAGATCGTGCTGCTGCTCGCCTTCATCCTTTGCGCCTCGCAGATCGAGAAGGGTGCCGCGATGCCCGTGCTCGCTGCGGCCGCGGCGTCGCTGTCGCTCGCGATCGGCGTCGAGATGCTGCCTGCGATCGCGCTGGTCTGCGTCGTCGTGGCGGCTCTGCTGATCTGGAAGGGACGTCCCGCCACCGGGCCCGCGGGCCTGTTCGGCGCGGCGCTGGCCGGCTGCTCGGTCTTGCTCACCGCCGCGCTGCTGCCGGTCCGGAGCCTCGCCGCGCCGGTGTGCGATTCCAACGGCGGACCGCTGCTGCTGCTGACCGTCGGCGGCAGCGTCGGCCTGCTCGCCCTGGCGGCGACGACGCGGTTCACGCCAACGCCGATCGCGCGGCTGATCGCGGGCGCAGTGGTTGCCGCAGTGTTACTTGGGGCGTTCATTTGGTCGTTTCCAGGCTGCATCGCATCACCCTATGCCGCGGTCGATCCGCTGCTCGCGCATTTCTGGCTCGATCGCGTCGCCGAGAGCCTGTCGCTGCCCGCCATGCTGCAGCTCGCGCCGCAGAAGATCGCGGGCTTTCATGGCTTCCCGATCCTGACACTCGGCGTTTGTGTTACCGCGGCTGCGGGCTGCGCGCCGGCGGCGCGCTTCTCCTGGATCGTCGCGAGCGTCGCGCTCGCCGCATTGATCGGCATCGGCGTCTGGGAGCTGCGCGGCGCGGCCGCGGCCAACATCGTCGCCGCGCCATTGTTCGCGGCTGGCATCGTTTGCCTGTGGCCGGGCTTGCTGCAGGGGTGGAAGCTGCTTCAGGTGGCGATCCTCGCCTCGCCCGCGAGTCTCGCCGGTCTTGGGCTCGCTCTTGGGTTCGTATCCTGGCCGCTCCTGCATCACGCATCGGCGCCGCAGACGGGCATCGTGGCGGTCGATCCGGCCACTGCCTGCGAGACGGTGAGCAGCGTGACGGCGCTCGCGGCGCTACCACCCGGCGGGGTGATGGCGCCGATCGATTCGGGTCCGGCGCTTCTCGCCGCCACGTCGCATTCGGTGTTCGCCGCGCCCTACCACCGCAACAACGCCGGCAACCGCGCCATGCTGGATGCGATGCTGGCCACGCCGGCCGCCGCGCGGCTGCTGCTCGCCGATCGCCGTGTCGATTATGTGCTCATCTGCCCGGCTGCGCCCGACCAGAAGGATTTCGAGGCCATGGCGCCGGACGGCCTGGCCGCGCGTCTCGCACACGGCGAAGCACCCGACTTCCTCGAACGTGTCGAGCTCGCCGGCGCGCCGCAACTCTCGCTCTGGCGCACCAGCGGGCTCAGATCGTCGCTGCGTTAGCTATCTAGTTGGCCGCCGAGAGCTGTAGGGTGGGCTAAGGCGCGAAGCGACGTGCCCACCATTATCTCAACGGCATAACTCTAGATGGTGGGCACGCTCTTGTCTTCGTGTGGCAACTCACACGCATGTGGTCGCTTAGCCCACCCTGCTGATCTGCGTTAGCTACTTAGTTGACCCGCAAGGCGACGTTGAGCTCGTGGAAGCGGCGGGTCAGCTCGGCGACGCTTTTCCAGCCGGTCTTCTCGCGCGTCCGCCGCAGATGCGTGTACACCGTGGTGATGCTGATGCGGCGGCTTTGCGCATAGGCGACCGCGGTCATGCCGCTCGACAGCGCCTGCACGAGTTCCGACTCCGCATTGGTGAGGCCGTAGAGCTCGCGCAGCATGTGGCCGGTGGCGCGATTGCGCAGCAGCGGATCGTGGACCAGCATCATCGCCGCCGCGTCCGGATGGGCCATCTCCTCCTTGCCACGCGCCAACGGCCGCACCGACACGGTGTAGGGCGGCCGTCCCTGCTCTCGCGGGACCGCGAAATCGGAGACCAGGAAGGTAGTGGCCGGTTCCTCGACGTGCTCGAGCGCGCTGAGCGCGGCCGCGAAGCGGCTGCGCAGATCGGAAGATGCAAACTCGATGACGTTGCGGTCGAGGCGGAAGTCGCCGCCCTGCGCGGCCATCATCCGCAAGGCCTCGTTGGCGTAGACGATCCGGCCGTCCCGCCGCAGCAGCGCGATGCCGTCCGTCAGCAGGTCCAGCGCGCTCTCGAACAGGCTCTCGCGCGCGGGGAGGGGACCGAGGCGCTTGCTCATATCGGCGTCTTGTTGGAAATCCGTGGCAAGGCGGCGCATCAGTGAAATCTCTCCCGTTGCATGTCGAGCTCATCCGGCAGGCTCGCGAAAGGGCCGGCTGGCCGTCGCGTCAGCCTGCCCGAGGTTTCGAAAATCGCGTGCCGCGCCTCGCGTCGCGGTCGGGTTGCAATGTAGGAAATATACACGCTGTCGTCCACTCCGTCGACCCAGACGGCTCCGGCGACTTGCTCATGTGAGTCACGGTTCGCCATTTCTTCTCCAAAAAAACTCCGCGATCGAAGGATCGCGACGCGTCCCCTGTTCAAACCCCGCCGCAGCGACGCAATTCCCGTCATTGGTCGAATAGAGTTTGTCGGCGGTTCAACTACGCCGCGCGCGCGTCGCTTCGCTGTAGGCCTGATGATTGGCGCTGTCGTCCAAGCGCACAAATACGGCGTTATCTACGGTCAATCCGTACGGTTCGGCGTCCCGCCGAAATCAACCAACTAGTTGAAGAGGATGCCACCGTGCCGATTGTCGACGCCATGTGCGCGCGCCTCGGGGCGCCCGGCCGTGGTGTCCCGGCTCGATTCCCCTGCCGCGCCGTGCGAGCGAGCGGCGGGTGACGAGACGCTGGTTCAAGGGGCTGTCGAGCGCCGGCCCCCGTCCGATCGTGATCCGCCTTGCGGCGGCCTTCGACATGGAGCGCCTCGCCGGGTATTTCGGCACGCTGTCGGAGAGGGCGCGCCACAACCGCTTCATGGGTCCGGTCAACGACCTGACGATGATTGCCGACAACTGTCTGAAGCCGGGCTGCGGCGACGATCGTTTCGTGTTGTTCGCCGAATTGAGAAAGCACGGACGCAGCCGGATCGTGGGCGAGGCCTGCTATGCCTTCGACCGCGACTCCGGTTGCGGCGAGTTCGCGATTTCGGTGGCCGACGACTGCCGCCGGCAGGGTCTCGGCTCCGCGTTGCTATGGGCGCTGCAGTTCCGCGCCGTCAGCCTGGGCTACTTCCGCCTGTTCGGCGAGGCCCTGAAAACCAACGAGGAGATGGCGGGCTTCGCGCGGAAGGCCGGTTTCGAATGCACGCGGGCGCTGGACTGGCGTGCCGTGCGGTTCGACAAGAACCTGGCCGAATGAATCTGGTCGAATGAATCTGGTCGAGTGGAAGCGGAATCTCCGGCGTCCCCAGGGCGCAACGCCACGCCCCGGGGCGCTCGACGGTCTCCGACTACTCGGCGACCATCTCGCCGGACCCGCCGAACTCGCTCGGAAAATCCTTCAGCTTCGGCAAGCCGTCGCGCATCGGCAGCACCGTCTCGGCGTAGTTGACGTGCACCGCCGGCTTGAAGTCGAGATCGGGAATGGTTGCCGAGAACACGTCGATCATGCCGAGCGGCGGATGGTTGGTCATCAGGTGGCCGCCGCATTTCGCGCAATATTGCCGCTGGCTCACTTCGGTCTTCTGGAACGTCGCGACATTCTCGGCGCCCGCCACGATGCGCACCGCTTCCGGCTTCCAGAGGCTGAAAGCGTTGACGGGGCCGCCCGACCAGGAACGGCAGGAGCGGCAATGGCAATATCCCATCGCCTCGGGCGCGCCGGAAACCTCGATTTCGACCGCGCCACAGAAACACTTGCCTGTCAATTTCATCGCAAATCCTCGTGCTGCGAAAGGCCAGACGTGGATCATCTGGCAGCGGAAGCGTCTTGGACTGTCGCGACCAATTGATGGCGCAAGACGACCGGAAATCTTCCGTCGACCGTTGTGTGCGGTACTTCACACTTGTCATCCCTTCGGAGGATGCCGCCGCGTGATCGATCCGGTAACAGGCGAATGGGCAGAGGAAACGCGACCGCGAGGGGGGAAGGGAGACGACATACATTTTGGCGATTGCACATGACAAATTCCAGTACGCGCGTTGTCGAATTTTCCACAAAGCACATCCCCGAACATGATCGCATCGCTTTCTGGCGGGAGCACTATGGCCAAGTGATGCTCCGCGTGGACATCGAGCCGGATCCGGACACGGTTTTCGAGGCCCACAACCGCACACTGTCCCTGCCGGGGCTGCAACTGATGGATGCTTCGTCGTCGCCGGTGAGGGTGGCGCGTGGCGGCCAATATCTCTCCGACGGCAACGACGACGTCGTCCTTGCGATCAACCGGAGCGGGACGGCGATATTCGAATCGGCGGGCCAGCGGCAGAGCCTCCTCGACGGCGAGGCGATCGTCCTGAGCTGCGGCGAGGCCGCCACCTTCCGTCGCGTCGATCTCGGGAAATCGGTGACGCTGCGCGTGCCGCGTGCGGCGCTGGAATCGTCGGCGGTCAGCATCGACGACGCGCTGATGCGGCCGATTCCCGCCAGTTGCGGGGCGCTGCGGTTGCTGGAGGACTACACCGGCTGGTTCCTGAACGCCGCCGGATCGATCGACGCCCAGATACTCAATCTCTCCGTGCGGCACATTCAGGATCTGGTGGCGCTGACGCTCGGTCCTTCCGCCGGCTTCGCCGAGACGGCGAGAACCCGCGGGTTGCGCGCCGCCCGCCTGAAGCTCGCCAAGGCCTTCGTCGTCGCGCACAGCCATCGCCGCGACATCTCGGTCGCAACCGTCGCCGCGAACCTCAACGTCACGCCCCGCTACGTGCAGCGTCTGTTCGAGGCCGACGGCACGACATTCTCCGAATTCCTGACCGCGCAGCGGCTGGCACGCGCGCATCGGATGCTGTGCGAGCTTTCGTCGAGCCGGATGGCGATCAGCACCATCGCCTATGATGTCGGCTTCGGCGACCTGTCCTATTTCAATCGCTGCTTCCGGCGCCGCTACGGACTGACACCGCGCGAAATTCGCGGTGATGGGACGCGGTGACCGCCCCTCGTCGAGACGAGGTCGCGCGAGCCGAGCTGTGCTTCGGTACCTGCGCGCGGCGCGGCATGACGGTGACGGGCTTGGCTGTCGTCACGGCAAATGGAGGGAGCCCATGAAGGAAGCCTACCTTGTGACGTTCGTCGCCGCCATCATCATCATCATGACGTCGCTCGCCTCGAATCTGCTCAGGGTCGTGACTTTGGGGCCGCTCTCGCTTCCGATGGCCGCCGGATTGAGATCGGCCTGGGAGCTGGCGATGCGCGGCGCGAGGCGGCTCGTCGACGCTCGTGTTGCAGCCATGCTGGCCGAACGCGAGCGGCGCCTCGTCCGCATCCCATGGCATGACGGCGGGTCGCAGCGCCGGACACCGCCCGCATCCGTCAGCGGTCGTGCGCCACGCTCGCAAGCTGCACCTGCGGGGCGTGTATCGTCGTGACGGAAGCCGCCAGCCCCGCGGCAATGATGCACAGCACGCAGAGCCTCATCATCACCGTTCTGCGGTCGCTGATCGGCAGGAACAGGAAGAACATCATCGCGACGACGAGCAACGCATCGAACGCACACAGGGCAAGCATGGGAATTGATCCTCCGTTTCGAGGAAATTGCCATGGCCTCCTGCACCGCGAATGTGGGTGGTCTCACACAGCCCGCCGCGACCGTGGAATTGCGCGGGTCTGACAGCTTACATCCTTTCGCGCGCTTGCTTGTGAGCGTCGAGGTCACCGCGTCGCACTGGGCATCGGGATTCGGAGGCAAATTTGGCGAAAGGCAGACTATGGCCGCACAGTCAAGCAAATGATGACCGAAAACCGGCGTAAAACAGCCGCCGGCTCGCCACAGATCGCCCATATTTCGCCTTACTCGCATCCTCATGATCCTTCCCGACGCTGATGATTTGGGGGGTCGTTTCACACGGTGACGATCCGTTGGGATGGATCAAGAGAGTACCGTCGCCGAACTGCTCGATACTTGTCCGAGATGGCTGCCCGCCGTGGCCGCCGTCTCGGTAGCGCTCGCCATCGCCTCTGCCGCGGCAACCTGGATCGCAGAGCAGGATACGCCACTCCCCGCGCCCCAAACGGCCAAGAACCGCGACGCCTCCCTCAATGGAAGCTTCAATGGACGTTTCGCAGCCGACCTGAGCAGGAAGGCGCCGCCGTCGGCTGCGGAAATCAGGCTCGTGATCGCCAAGGGCCTGCTGGCGCAGAAGCTGAGCGACGACGTCACGATGTCGATGGAGCTGGCCGGTCTCGAAGAGCCGCCCGCGCCGAGCATGCCGGGGGTGCCGTTGCCGCGGCCGCGGCCGGCCGAAGCCAGCGCTCCGCCGCACGAGGCGGACTCGGGACGCGGCGACGATCAAACCCTGTTCCGGAAGCTCTCGGATATCTTTCGGCCGCGCGCGACGCTCGCGGCGCTGACGCCCTTTGACGGCATGCAGGGCGAGGCGCTGGACCTGACCGCGCTCGGCTATGACGGCACCACCGCCGTCTACGACATCTCGGCGCGCGTGGTCTATCTGCCGAACGGATTGCGACTGGAAGCGCATTCCGGCTTCGGCGATACCAAGGACGATCCAAAGCATGTGAACGTGCGCATGGTGGGAGCGACGCCGCCGGCCGTCTATGACCTGAAGCCGCGCGACAAATTGTTTCACGGCATCCAGGCGCTGCGCATGGTCGCAGTGGAAGGCAGCACGCTCGGACGCTCCGGCCTGCTCACCCATGGCTACATGCTCGGTCCCAACGGCGACTCCAACGGCTGCGTGTCGATCAAGGACTACGACCGTTTTCTGGCAGCCTATCAGAAGGGCGACATCAAGCGTCTCGCCGTCGTCACCAGCCTCTCGAACCTGACGATCCGCCAGTCGTCGCTGTAGGCCAAGGAGGGCTCGCCGTCCGGTTGCCGGCTTAGCGGTGCCTTAACTACGGACTTCGCGGGGCCACTGCCCGTCTGCAGCGATCGCGTCTGCTAACGAAATCGAAAATCGTTCCGGCGCAATCTCCCCGCGACGACAACGATAGGGAAAGCAAGTGATGTCGATGAGTGGGGAATCCGTGTTGGAAAACGTGCGCCGCTATCGCGCTATCGCGTCACTCCACCGCCAGACCGCGGCGTTCCGGCCCGTTCAACGCGCCTCGCTGCTGGCGCAAGCGCAGGAATGGGAGGAGTGCGCGATGAAGGAGCTCGAAGCCTATTTCAAAGCCTGCGAGAGCCCGGTGCGCGCGCGGTCGCAGCAGAACCGACCCCACGACACGCTGGAAGTTCCTGCCTATGTCTATCCGCCGAACTGGGAGATGCGTGCGGCGGCGTGAGGCCGCCAACGTGCGACTGGCTGCGGCTCGCGCAGCATGACGGGACCGTGACTGGTCTGATCGTGAGACTGCCATCGTGAGCCTCTCCGTCGAAGCCCTCTGGAAGCTACCTGAAGTCGAGCTGATCGCGTCTTACCATGAGGCGCGCCGCCGCTTCGTGGAGGCCAAGTTCGCTCGCGACACTCAGCGCGCCCGGTTGGAGTGGCTCAAAGCCAAGGCCTTCACGACCGCCACCGGTGGCGTCACCGAGCGCAGGACCGCGGTCGACGTATCGGAGGAACTCGCTCGCAAGGGGCAGGAATTGCGCGAGATGACGCGCGATCTCGATCTGCTCAAGGTCGACGTCGATGTGCATGCCATCGTCATTCGGCAACGCAGCGGACATGCGCCCGGCGAGGCCGAGGCTGAAACGGATGGTGAGGAGCGCGCGCCGGATGGGACCTGACGCGGGCCCTTTCCGGACTCGGTGTTTCTACGGATCGGGCCTTAACGCAATCTTTTACTAACCGCTCGTAAAGGTTACCGGCCCGTCAATCAGCCAGGAACCTTCCGATGTTCAGCTTCAGCCAAAGCAACCCGGAGCTCGAAAGCAAGGTCGAATGGCTGGACACGCTTTCCAACCATTGCGGCATCGGCCTGTGGGATGCGGTGCTGCACCAAGGCGACGCCATGCATCCGAAGGCGAGGTGGACCTGGTCCGCCGAATTTCGCCGGCTATGCGGCTTTCGCTCCGAAGCGGAATTTCCCAACCGCGTGACCTCGTGGTCGGACCGCCTGCATCCGGACGACCGCGACGCGACGTTTGCGGCGTTCGGCGAGACCTGCGCTTCCGGCGTCGGCTATGACGTGAAGTACCGGCTCAAGGTCAAGGATGGCTCCTACCGCTGGTTTCGGGCGACCGGTGGCGTGGTGCTGGACGCCAACCGCAAGCCGCGGCGGGCCTGCGGCTCGCTGGTCGACATCCACGAGGCGATGATCGCCGAGCTGCAGCGCAAGACGGAGTTGCAGCGCCTGGCCGGCGATTTCGAGAAGGCCGTCGGCGAGGTCATCGAGACCGTCAGCGCGGCATCCTCCGAGCTCGAGAAATCCGCTTCCTCGCTGTCCGCGACCGCCGAGAAGGCGCAGGACGTGACGTCGCGCGTTGCGTCGGCCTCGGAGCGCGCCGCCAACAGCGTGAATTCGGTGGCGGCGGCGAGCGAGGAGTTGTCCTCGTCGATCGCGGCGATCGGCCATCAGGTTCAGGAATCGGTCGGGATTGCGAGCGGCGCCGTCGAACAGGCCCGCGTCGCCAATGAGCGCGTCGGCGAGCTCACCAAGGCGGCGGGGCGCATCGGCGACGTCGTCGACCTGATCAACACGATCGCCGGCCAGACCAACCTGCTAGCGCTGAACGCAACCATCGAGGCGGCACGCGCCGGCGAGGCCGGTCGTGGCTTCGCCGTGGTCGCGACCGAGGTCAAGTCGCTGGCGGAGCAGACCGCGAAGGCGACCGGCGAGATCGGTCAGCAGATCACCAGCATCCAGACCGCGACCGAAGTCTCCGCCGAGGCGATCAAGGAGATCGGGGCGACCATCGAGCGCATGTCGCAGATCTCATCCAGCATCGCGGCCGCGGTGCAGGAGCAGGGCTCGGCGACGCGCGGCATCTCGGGCAACGCCCAGCATGCCGTGGCCGGCACGCGCGACGTCAGCGCCAACATCGTCGACGTGCAGAACGGCGCTTCGCAGACCTCGGGCGCTGCCTCGCGGGTCAAGGCGGCGGCCGGCTCGCTCGCCAACGACAGCGCCAGGCTGAAATCTCAGGTCCGGCAGTTCCTCGGCAGCCTCCGCGCCTGATCGCGGGCGTCATCGCGTTACGCTGATCTGCGAATGACCGGCGGACCACGAGCCAGGAGCTGAAGAGCTCGAAAAGATGCGCAATCCAGAGCGCGATTTATCGGCGCCGATGGAACATGTGGCGAGCACGCCGCACCGTTGCCGTGTCGCGCGGGTCCGGCCACGTCAATGCGGCGCCGGCCACACTAATGCAACATTTGCGTTCATCTAGAGGGCGGACCGCCTGCAGCGGGTGCCGGCCATCGGCGCCATCGCTTTCCTGCAAAATGCGGTTGGCCGCAAGGGGCGGTGGGCTTTCCACGGGCAATACCGCGTAAAGTACGGAGTTGGTACATGACTCTCAAGCGTTTGGCTTTCTGGTCTCTTCTCGTTCCTGCTTGCCTGGGCGCCACTCAGATCCGTGCACAGGGCGGCGGCATGCAAGGCAGCTCCGCCCTGCCGGACGCCTGCAAATTGCTGCCGCAGAGCGATCTCGAGGCGTTGTTCCCCGGCAGGCCGGTCGTCAGCAAGGGACCGACCCTGAGCCCGATCTACAAGGGTCCGCAATATTCCGAGGGCTGCATGTACATGGTCAAGCTGCCGAGCCCGACCTCCAAGCTCGAGACCGCCAAGTTCACGACCGTCACCATCGTGCAGTGGGGCGGTGAGACCGAGGGCGTGAACGGCTCCAAGGCGACCTTTGCCAACATGCGTTCCACGCGCGAGAAGATCGTGGCGGATCCGTCGCTGAACCGTCACCTCGAGCCGGCCTCCGGCATCGGCGACGAGGCCCTGCTGGAAACCTCCTCCTCGGAGGTGAAGGTCTCCGTTCGCAAGGGGGACCTGATCTACGTCCTCAATCTCGACATCTACTCGCCGCAGTCCCAGCCGAACGCCGTGGCGCTGGCCAAGCAGGTGGCCGCGCGCTGGAAGGAGGGGGTCGGCATGGTCGAGGCGACCGCGCCGGTCGCCACCAACAACAGCGTCGATATTCCCGAGGACACGCGCACCTCCTCGGTCGCGCCCGTGGACCAGTGGCCGGACGCCTGCGCGTTGCTGACGCCCGAGGACGTTCGCGCGATCTTCGGCGACATGAAGATCGAGCCGCCGCGCAAGACGATGGGGCAGATCAAGTTCGAGTCGCGCATCGACCGCGTCGAGGCCCTGCCCAAGCCGATTCGCTGCTTCTATCAGACCAGCCGGGCCGACCTAGTCAATGGCGAGCGTCATTTCGTCACGCACGACGTCACCTTGATCGTGTCGAACGTGGCGGCCACGCCCGAGCTCTCGAAGAAATACTACCAGGTGGTGCGGAAGGTCGGCGAGGCCCGGACCGAGCTGAGCGGCCTCGGTGACGAGGCCAGCATCAACATCATGAACCAGATCTACATCCGCAAGGGATTGCTCGTGGTCGAAGTCCATGTCGGCGGCGGCGACCGCGACCAGGCCATCCACGACGATGCGACGCGGCGCGCCAACGAACTGGCCAAGCTGGTGTCCGCCAAGCTCCACTGACCGGACCGCTGGCAGCGCGCCGTCGTCGCCCGGCTTGCGCGCCCGCCGAAGCCCCTTGGCGCAGGCGGGACCGGGCGACCCGGTACGCCCCGGCCTATCAATTCAAGCTGAGTTGTCTCTGGGATGCTGGATCACCCGCCTTCGCGGGTGATGACAGTGGAGTATGTGGCGGCGGTCTGCATCGATCACGTCAACTTGCACAGGCTATCGCAACTCCGCCTAAGACCGCCGCCACCCGTTAACCACCTGTTAACCATCCAGGCCTAGCCTGTGGTTACTTTTCGGTTAAACCGGCCGCCGGGTAAGTTCCAGGAGTACCGCGATGCCAGTTGAAACGCTGACATACGCCGCATTTGGCGCGCGTCTGACGATCTCGGCGAAGGCGGCCCGTTCGCTCGCCAAGCGGCTTCGTTTGCCGCGCTCGCTTTCGAATGACGGCAAAGCCATGGTGAGCGTGGATGTCGCGGAGCTGCGGCACACGCCGCGGCCGCGACGCGCTGGTGCGGGCGGCGACACTGCCCCGCTGGCCGGAAGAATCGTGACATTGCAGGCGGAGGTCGCGCGGCTCGAAGCTGTCGCGGCCGGCCACCGGGCCGATTACGAGCGCGAGCGTGAGCGCGCCGACCGCCTGATGGTCGAGCTGTTGCAGGCGACGGCCGAGACCATGGCGGCCAAGGAAGCCGCCGCGCGGCTCGAGGGCTTTCTGCGGGCCGGCGGCCGCGGTCCCGGGTTGAATGACGGCCATGGCCTCGCCACTCGACGGCCGGGTGTCATGGCCGCGGACATCGTGGCGGCGGACCGCAAGGCGTCCAGGTAGCAATCCTCGTTTCCAGCGTGCTGATTAAATCGTGAGGCATAGATGACCGACATCACCGACATTCGCGAGATGAAGGCCCGCATCATCGTGTTCGGGGTCGGCGGCGCCGGCGGCAACGCGGTCAACAACATGATCGCGTCGGGCCTGCAAGGCGTCGACTTCGTCGCCGCCAATACCGACGCCCAGGCGCTGACCATGTCGCGGGCCCGGCGCATCATCCAGCTCGGGGCCGAGGTGACCCAGGGTCTCGGCGCCGGCTCGCACCCTGAGCTCGGCCGTGCCGCGGCCGAGGAGGTCGCCGATACGATCCGTGATCATTTGACCGGCGCGCACATGGTGTTCGTCACGGCCGGCATGGGCGGCGGCACCGGCACCGGGGCGGCGCCGGTGATCGCCAGGATCGCGCGCGAGCTCGGCATTCTCACCATCGGCGTGGTGACAAAGCCGTTCCAGTTCGAAGGGCAGCGCCGCATGCGCTCGGCCGAGTCCGGCATCGCCGAACTGCTCAAGGCGGTGGACACGCTTCTCGTCATCCCGAACCAGAACCTGTTCAGGATGGCCACCGAGAAGACGACCTTCGCCGATGCCTTCGTCATGGCCGATCAGGTGCTCTATTCGGGCGTGGCCTGCATCAGCGATCTGATCGTCAAGGAAGGCCTGATCAATCTCGACTTCGCGGACGTTCTCACGGTGATGCGCGAGAAGGGCAAGGCCATGATGGGCCGGGGCGAGGCTTCGGGCGAGAGGCGCGTGATCAACGCCGCCGTGGCCGCGATTTCCAACCCGCTGATCGAGGACCCCTCGATCAAGCGTGCCTCGGGCCTCATCATCTCCATCACCGGCGGCAAGGACCTCACGCTGTTCGAGATCGACGAAGCCGCGACGCGGATTCGCGAAGAGGTGGACCAGGACGCCAACATCATCGTCGGCGCCACCTTCGATGAGAACCTGCAGGGCTCCGTCCGCGTCTCGGTGGTGGCGACCGGGATCGACAATCCCGGCTCGGCCGCGGCGCAGCCGGCGACGGCGCTGCCGGAGCTCGCCGGCCGGCTGCAGAACGACCACCGTCGCGTGCCCGACCGGGCCGAGCGCCAGGCGCCGCCGCCACAGCCGAAGGCGCCGGTGCTGCGTCCGGCGACCCGTTACAGCGAGGTTCGCTCGGCTCCGGACTATACGCGGCCCGCAGTGGTGCGAGGCCACGATCCGTATGGCCGCTCCGCAGCGGTCCGCAATGCGCTGGTGGACAAGGTTCTCGAGATTCCGGCCTTCCTGGGCCGCAGGGCAAGCTGAATCGGCCTGCTTCCGGCGGGAACGCGAGCGTCGCCGCGTGATTGTCCCGGGGTTCAATTTGCGGTAGGCGTCGGACGAACCTGTTCGTGGAAGCGGTGACATGGCGCGCAACATCCTGATCCTCGGAGCCTCCTATGGCTCCTTGCTGGCGACGAAACTATTGATGGCGGGTCACAACGTGACCCTGGTGTGCCGGAGGAAGACGGCGGAGGTGATCAATCGCGATGGCACCGAAGTCCGTCTCAAGCTCCGTGACGAGCCGGCGCACCGCTCGATCTTCTCGCGTGATCTTCCCGGGAAGCTGGACGCGAGGCCTCCGGCGGACGCGGACATTTCCCGCTACGACCTGGTTGGTCTTGCGATGCAGGAGCCGCAATACACCAACCACACGATCCGGGTCCTGATGATCAAGGTCGCCGCGGCGAAGCTGCCTTGCCTTTCGATCATGAACATGCCGCCCTTGCCCTATCTGAAGCGCATCCCGGCGCTGGCGGGCATGGATCTGGAGGAGGCTTACACCAACGCCCAGGTGTGGGAGCGCTTCGAGCCGGGGCTGATGTCACTGTGTTCGCCCGACCCGCAGGCATTCCGCCCGCCGGACGAGGCGGCGAACGTTCTTCATGTCGGCCTGCCGACGAACTTCAAGGCGGCGGCCTTCGCCGACGACACGCATAATGTTCTGCTCCGGGAGCTGGAAGCCGACATCGATGCCGTGAAGCTCGATGGCCAGGACGTGCCGGTGAAGCTCAAGGTGTTCGATTCGCTTTTCGTCCCGCTGGCCAAGTGGTCGATGCTGCTAACCGGAAACTATCGCTGCATCACCCCGCAGGAGCCGCGATCGATTCGCGACGCGGTGCATGACGACCTGAAGCTCTCGCAATCGATCTATCAGCACGTCGATGCGGTCGCGCGGCGCCTCGGTGCGGATGCGGCGGACCAGGTAGCGTTCGAGAAATACGCCAAAGCCGCCGAAAGCCTGCTCAAGCCCTCGTCGGCGGCCCGCGCGGTGGCCGCCGGCGCGCCGTTCATCGAGCGCGTGGACCTGCTGGTGAAGCTGATCGCGCATGAGCTCGGCATGCCCAATGCCGAGATCGATCGCACCGTCCAGGTCGTCGATCAGAAGCTCAACGAGCGCATCGTCGAGGGCGGCTCCAGCGCGCCGTGATGCTTTCGGCCATGCGGCAGCACGCCAGCTAGATCGTCGCGCGGAGAGCGCTGTACTCGAACAGCCAGTCGTAACGTTCCTTCACGCGATCTTCCTGCCATTCGCGATCGACATAGGCCTTGGCGCCCGCAGCGTCCGCCAAGGTCGGGTTGTGGAAGCGCTTGGCGTTGTCGGCCGATCCACGCACGATTCGCGTCGTTCGCTCGATACGCGCAGCCTCATACTGCTTCAATGCGACCTGCGGGTCATGGTATTTTTCGAGGCAGCGGGCGAGGACCAGCCCGTCCTCGAGAGCCATGTTGGCGCCTTGCGCCAGGAAGGGCAGTGTGGGGTGACACGCGTCTCCGAGCAACGTCACGGCGCCTTGCGTCCATTTTGGCAGCGGCTCGCGGCCGATCAGCGCCCATTTGTACGGCGTGTCGATGTTGCCGATGATCTCGTGGATGTCGGGATGCCAGCCCGCGAAATCGGCCGCGCATTCCTCGCGCGTGCCCGCATCGGTCCATGACTCGCCCTTCCAGTCGTCACGCTCGACGATGCCGACGAAGTTGAGGAGCTCGCCGCGCCGCAGGGGATAGGTCACGACGTGGCCGCCCGGTCCGACCCAGTTGGTGCCGACCAATGCCCGCAGCCGCTCGGGAAGCCGCTCGATCGGGACCAGTCCGCGCCACGCCATGCAGCCCGTGAACGCGGGGCGATCCGGACCGAACAGGGCCTGACGAACCGCCGAGTGGACTCCATCCGCGCCGATCAGGACATCCGCCGTGACGATCGCACCGCCAGCCAGCGAGATGGAAACGGCGCGCTCGGCTGGACGGCAGCCGATGCAGTGTGCGCCGGTCTCGATCACGTCCGCGGATATCGCGTTGACGGCGTCGAGCAGCAGGCGGTGCAGGTCCGCCCGGTGGATCATCAAATAGGGATGGCCGTACCGTTCGACGGAAGCGGCGCCGAGATCGAAGAGCTTCCAGGTGTCGCCCGTGCTCCAGAGCCGGATCTGCTTGCCGGTCGGCTCGCATGCAATCTTTCTTGCCGCGCCGAGAACGCCGATCTGATCGAGGACCTCCGTGCCGTTGGCGCTGATCTGCAGCCCCGCGCCGATCTCCGCCAGCACTTGCGCCTGTTCGTAGACCTTCACCGCGAAGCCGCGCCTGAGCAGCGCAAGCGCCGCCGCCAGGCCGCCTATTCCCGCCCCTGCGATCGCGATGCTGATCGGTTTGTCACCCATCGTCGTTCCCTGCCACTGTCATTCCAGGGCGCGCCACCGGGGTCCGCGCAAAAGCGCGGCCCGATGGCAGGCTCCGCGCCAACCCGGAATCCATGACCACCGATCTTGATGATAGATCGAAGCGAGGTCATGGGCCATGCCTCGGACGACCGCGGTCCTGCTGGGTCACGCGACCGTCGTGATCAGTTCGCCGCTGCGCAAGGCTCATTTGCGCGAAGGGCAGTTGGCGATCTACTTTTTATTGCGCTAGTGTCTTCGCCGCATGTTGACCATTCCCGACTATCGGCTTCGCCTTCCCGGCCCGACGGCCGTCCCCGAACCCATCCGCCAGGCCACCGCGCTGCCGGTCCTCAACCACCGCGGCGCCGAGTTCAGGGCCATGCTGGCGGAATGCCACCAGCGCCTGAAGCCGATCTTCGGCACGGCGCATGACGTTCTCACCTTCGCCGGCTCCGGCACGGCGATGATGGAAGCGGCCCTGGCCAACATCCTGAGCCCCGGCGATGCGGTCCTCGTCGTCGTCGCCGGCCAGTTCGGTGAACGCTTCGTTGCAATCGCTAAAGCCTTCGGCGCGGAGGTCCACGCCCTCGATGTCGAATGGGGCGGCGCGCTCGATGCGGACCGCGTGGCCGCGCGCTTGAGGCAGCGCGCCTACCGCGCCGTGGTGATGGTCCACAACGAGAGCTCCACCGGGGTCGCCTACGACGTCGCGGCCGTCGGGGCGGTGGTGCGGGATACGCCGGCGCTCCTGATCGTCGATTCCGTCAGCGGCCTTGCCGGCGTCGAGATGAAGATGGATGCGTGGGGCGCGGACATCGTCGTCTCTGCCTCGCAGAAATCGCTGATGTGCCCGCCCGGCCTCGGCCTTGCCGCCATCAGCGCCAAGGCATGGCAGGCGATCGGCCGCGACGGCCGCATGCCCTGCTTTTTCGCCGACTTCCGCCGCGCCAGGGCCTCGCTCGACAAGGACGGCACGTCCTTTACGCCTCCGGTGACGCTGGTTTACGGCCTGCTCGTGGCGCTGCGCATGATCGACGCGGAAGGCCTTGCCAACGTGCTTGCGCGTCACGACCGCCTCGCCTCGGCCTTGCGCGCCGGCGTGCAGGCGCTTGGACTTGCGCTCTACAACCAGCCGAGCACCTCATCTGCCACCGTCACCGCCATGAAGGTGCCCGCAGGCCTCGACGGCGGCGCCATCGTCCGGCACATGCGCGAGCGCTATCGCACCGTCATCGCCGGAGCGCGGCATCCGAGCCAGACCGGCAAGGTCATCCGCATCGGCACGATGGGGATGATCGGCGAGGCCGACATCATCACCGATCTGCGTCATCTCGAAGCCACCCTCAACGATCTTGGCAGGCCGGCCGAGGTCCCGCATGCGGGCGTGCGCGCTGCGCTCGACGTGCTTGCCGCCCGCGCTCAAGCTCCCAGAACCAACAAGGCAGCCGACGGAGAACCATCATAATGCGGCGTTTGGGGATCGCAGCGGCGGCGTTCGTGGCCGCGCTGGTCTGGGCTGATGGCGTCGAGGCGGAGCAGCGCATCGTCATCTATTCCGCGAATGATGCGACGCTGAACAAGCTCGTCGCCACCGAGTTCACCAAGGCGACCGGCGTTCAGGCCGACGTCGTCTCGGCGGGCTCCGGCGTCCTGGTCAAGCGCATCGAAACCGAGAAGGATCGGCCGCAGGGCGATATCGTCTGGGGCATCAGCCGCTCGCTGCTGCAATCCAACGTCCAGTATTTCGATGCCTACGCCTCGCAGAACAAGGATGCGATCCCGGTCGAATTCCGCGATCCGCAGGATCGCTGGATCGGCACCAATCTGCACCTGCTCGTCGTGCTGCAGAACACCAAATCCGTGCCGGAGGCTGAGGGACCGAAGAGCTGGGAGGATCTGCTCGCCGCGAAATGGAAGGGCAACGTCGCCTTCACCGATCCGGCCAATTCGGGTTCGGCCTATTCGAATATCACGATGCTCGTCGACTTGTGGGGCGGCGGCAATGCCGGCTGGGACAAGGTCGCAAAGCTGATCGGCAACACCAGGATGCTCAACCGCTCCTCGCTCGTCTTCCAGGGGGTCGGCAACGGCGAATACGGACTGGGTGTCTCGCTCGAATACGCGGGCTATCTCTGGCTCAACAACGGCGCCCCGGTGAAAGTGATCTACCCGTCCGACGGCACCATCGTGCAGATGGAAGGCGTCGCCATCATCAAGAACGGTCCGAACACGCCCGGCGCGCGCCAGTTCGTCGACTACGTCAACCGCAAGGACGTTCGCGAGATGATTCTCAAGGAGACGTTCCGCAGGCCGGCCCGCCAGGATCTCGATCTGCCCAACCTGCCGGGCAAGATGCCGAAACTCTCCGACATCAAGCTCGTGAAATATGACGAGGAAGGCTGGACCGCAAAGCGCGGCGAGACGATGGATCGCATCAAGGACGTGATCCAGGAGACCCGCTGACCTGCGTCGTCGCGCCGGGCGCCCGCGCCAAGCGGCTGAAGCGGGTGCT